>CACLDR010000025.1 GCA_902605755.1 uncultured Marinoscillum sp.
AAAAGATCGTTAATTTAAATTAAATTCGCGAACTTTGTTAGTATTTTGAATTGTATATTAATGGTATACTGAACCGATAACTTTTCATAAAACTTTCAGAACTGAAAAATAATATTAAAGTTTCATTTAATTAATCATCAATGCGACAGCTAAAGATAACCCAATCAATAACCAATCGAAGAGAAAGCCACACCCTTGAAAAATATTTCACGGAGGTGAGTAACGTTTCCATGATTACCCCTGATGAAGAGGTTAATTTGGCTCAAAGAATAAGGGAAGGAGATCAGTTGGCCTTAGAGAAATTGGTAAAATCTAATTTAAGGTTTGTTGTCTCTGTTGCAAAACAATATCAAAATAGAAGTTTACCTCTTAATGATTTAATTAACGAAGGTAATTTAGGTCTGATCAAGGCAGCGAAAAAATTTGATGAAACAAAGGGGTTCAAATTCATTTCTTATGCAGTTTGGTGGATTAGGCAATCTATTATGCAAGCACTAGCAGAGCAATCTAGAATTGTCAGACTTCCAATGAATAAATCAGGTGCCATTAATCAAATAAGAAGAGCTTATGCTGAGCTTGAACAAAAATATGAGCGTGAGCCCACGGAAGAAGAATTAGCAGATATTTTAGATATGAAACCTAATGAAATTAGAAATACACTTGGTGCTGAGGTTAAGCAGACCTCCATGGATGCTCCTTTTGGAGAGGAAGAGTCGGGTTCATTATTAGATGTTTTGGAAAATCAAACAACAGGGCCCACTGACGGCCAAATGGTTTTCAATGATTCCCTCAAGGTTGAAACTTTACGGGCTTTATCGACACTTACTGCAAGGGAGAGAGAAGTCATCATGATGAGTTTTGGTATAGCTCTGGACAATCCTTTTACATTAGAAGAGATAGGTGATGCTATGGGTTTAACAAGAGAAAGAGTTAGACAAATTCGTGAAAAAGCACTCCAAAAATTGAGAGAACCGAGTAAAAATAGAAGGTTGAAAGAATTTTGTGCTACCTAATAGTATTAAATTAAACTATCTACAAAAGGCCTCATTTGATGGGGCCTTTTTTATGGTTTGATTACCCAATTATCCATATCAGTGGACAAAACGGGTAAGATTTTAAAAAATTATTAACTATCCTCAAATTGATTTAACTTATTTTTTTGACTAATTATTGGTATTAATGGATTTACTTTCAAAAAGAATAAATGACATGGTGGAGTCATCTACACTTGCTATGGCAGCTAAAGCTAGAGAGATGAAACAGAAGGGCTTCGACGTTATAAGCTTGAGTTTAGGAGAACCTGACTTTAGTACGCCAAAGCATATTCAAGAAGGTGCAAAACAGGCTATAGATGATGGGAAATATTTTTCTTATGCACCTGTGAATGGTTATTTAGATTTAAGAAAAGCGATTAGTGAAAAATTTAAAAGAGAAAATAACCTTAATTATAAGCCTGAACAAGTTGTAGTTTCAAATGGGGCAAAACAATCTCTAGCAAATTTATTTTTGGCATTATTGAATCCAGGTGATGAAGTGATTATTTACGCGCCTTATTGGGTAAGTTATCCGGCTCTTGTCGAGTTGGCCGAGGGGGAATGTACATTTATCAAGGGAGATATCAAAGATGATTTCAAGGCTAATGCGGCCCAATTGCAAGAGGCTATTACTAATAAAACAAAAGCGGTGATTTTTTCATCTCCATGTAATCCAACAGGCTCGATTTTCTCCAAAGACGACTTTGAAGCAATGGTTAAAGTTTTAAGTGATTATCCAAAAATCATTGTCATTGCCGATGAAATATATGAGCTTATTAATTTTGTAGGGGCTCATGTGAGTATTGGTTCGTTGCCTGGTATGCAAGAACGTACCGTCACGGTGAATGGGTTTGCCAAGGGTTTTGCTATGACTGGTTGGCGAGTCGGCTACATAGGTGCACCCCTTTGGTTGGCCACGGCAGCGAATAAGATTCAAGGACAAATAACTTCTGCAAACTGCTCTATTGCTCAAAGGGCTGCTTTTACAGCATTAACTTCTACAAAAGAGGCATCAAAAGCGATGGTAAATGCCTATTACCAAAGACGCCAAGTCGTTTATGGATTATTGGAGAAAATACCTGGTGTTGAAGTGAATATGCCGCAAGGGGCATTTTATTTTTTCCCAAACGTTAGTAATTATTTTGGTAAGCAAGGAATTCATAATGCGACTGACCTTTGCGTTTATTTATTGGATGAGGCACACGTTTCTCTAGTTTCAGGAGAGGGTTTTGGTGAGCCAGATTGTGTGAGATTATCCTATGCTGCCTCTGAAAAAAATTTAAAAATAGCTGTAGATCGAATTGCCAGAGCATTAAAAAAACTGATCTGACCTATGCTTCAACAGACTTTAGCAGATGTTTTAAAATCCTTTCAAAAACTTAAAGTTTTAGTGATAGGCGATGTAATGTTAGATGCTTATGTGTACGGAGATGTTGATAGAATTTCTCCAGAAGCTCCAGTACCTATTTTGAATGTGAAGTCTCGCGATCAACGATTAGGAGGAGCAGCTAATGTGGCATTGAATATACAATCTCTGGGTGCCATTCCTATTCTATGCTCGGTTATAGGAAAAGATCAATCAGGGAATGAATTTTTAGATTTAATGAAATCCTCTGGGTTATCCATCGAGGGTATTATAAGTAGTACGAGTAGACAGACTACTCGGAAAAATAGAATTATTTCGGAAGGTCATCATTTACTTAGAATTGATGAGGAAGTGGATCTTTCTTTGAATGAGGAAAATCAAATGCAGCTAAAAAGATGTATTTTAAAAGTTATGTATGATTGTGATGTCATCATATTGGAAGATTATGACAAGGGGTGTCTTGATCAAACCCTGATATCTCAGATAATTGAGACGGCCCAAAGAATTAAAATTCCTGTCGCAGTGGACCCTAAAAAAAGAAATTTTTTGCATTTCAAGGGAGCCAGTCTGTTTAAGCCTAATCTAAAGGAATTAAATGAAGGCCTAAAAATACAAATTAATCCCGTTAAGCAAAATACTATTTATAAAGCGATTGTTCTTTTAGATAAGCAGCTTGGCTGTGTAAATTATTTAATAACACTATCAGAGTATGGAGTTTTCGCTAGTAAAGGTAGGGAATTTGTTAATCATCCAGCCCACATTAGATCGATTGCTGATGTTTCTGGTGCTGGAGATACCGTAATTTCTATCGCGGCATTGGGACTTGCCCTTGACTTACCTCTAGCCGTTTGGTCCGGGTTAGCCAATCTGGGAGGAGGTATTGTTTGTGAGTATCCAGGAGTAATTCCGATAGATTCCAATCAGCTTCTTGAGGAGGCAGCATCTGATCCAAAATTCGAATCTTTCTTTAAGCACTAAAAGCTTTTACGGTTTCAATGAAAATTTTAACGTGATCTGGATTGGTATCTGGATAAACGCCGTGACCTAAATTAGCTATATGAGGGTGTCCTTTAAATTGTTTGAGCATTTTCTTTGTTTCCATTTTGATGTATTTCTGGTCACCATAAAGTATGCTGGGATCTAAATTGCCCTGCAATGTCTTGCTTTTAAGTAATGTTCTTGACTCATTTATGTCCATATTCCAATCTAAGCCGATAGTATTACAAGATAGATTATTCATTTCTTTTAAGGCAAAATAAGCACCTTTAGCGAATACAGTGACTGGTGCGTTAGCAATAGACTTTGAAATTTTTTCAATGTAAGACATCGAGAATTTCCTATACTGATTCAGAGGGAGAATACCTGCCCAAGAATCGAAAATTTGTATTAGATCAGCTCCCGCAAGCACTTGTTGATGTAAGTATTTAATAGTGCTTTCAGTAATCATATTCAAGACTGTATGAGCCAACTTCGGTTCTTGAATAAGAAATTTCCGAGCATTGGAGAACGTTTTACTCCCTCCACCTTCTATCATGTAACAGAGAATGGTCCAGGGTGCTCCTGCAAAACCTATGAGAGGGGCACTGCCATTGAGTTCTCTTTTGACCAGGCGAATGGCTTCATAAACATAGTTAAGTTCCCCATCCTCAACCTTGTGTAGTGATTTGATGTCTGCCTTAGACTTTATTGTTTTGGGGAAATATGGACCTTTTTTTTCGACCATCTCATAACTTAAACCCATCGCTTCGGGAATGACGAGGATATCTGAAAAAATGATAGCCGCATCTACACCTAGCAAATTCACCGGTTGCATGGTTACCTCTGCTGCTAGTTCAGGAGTTTTAACTAATTCTTTAAATCCACTTAATTTAGATCTTACATTTCTATATTCTGGTAAAATTCTTCCTGCTTGTCTCATAAGCCAAACAGGAGTTCTTTCTGTTAGTTCACCTTTTGCTGCTCTGATGAGCAGATCATTTTTTAATCGCATATAGTAAAGATAATTGGATGATATTTTAACTCGATGATTTTGACTTGAAGATTTAATAGTTATTACCTAATTATGGTTTGGGTTTTCATTTATTTGTATTAATCAAACAGCTATTTAACCATTGAGCTGATCATTCCCAATGCGTCTTTAAATAAATAAAATAGAATACTCTCTATTGAGGACCACATAAGTGCACTTATAAACATCCATTTGATGATTTCTTTTTTCTTTGCTCCAACGGCATTAAGAAGTATTACTCCAATGACTGGACTGAGTAAAATGGGGGTGATAAAGGCCACCCCTTTAATACCTGAGTATTTCCATATTTTTATGAATCTTCGCGTTCTCGGTGTAAATTTCTTCCTTTTTTTAAGATTAAAAAAGTGGGGTATAAAAATTTGAATGATATGTCCGAGGAAGGTGATAGAAAAAACTGTTGACATCATCCCAGCAGTAGTTAAGAGAACAATGACCCCTATGCCGAGGCCATAACCAATACCCAATGCAGGACCTAAAAAGAAACGAATGGCACTTGAGGCATAAACGGTAAAGTAGGGAATGATCTCTGTCATATCTGTAGCATCAAACTGTTTTGACTATTTGGTTTGATTTTATATATAGCTAGTTCATCTTTGCCATCAAAAATATCCTAAGAAAATTGGAATTACTTAAAAATTTAATAAATGTTCATGCACCATCCGGAGAAGAATTTCGGATGAAGGAATTTTTATTGAATTATATTTTCGCACATAAGCACCGTTGGAAGGTGATGCCTCAGGTTGTTTATGGCCCTGAATTTCAAGATGTTGTAATCATGATTTTCGGCAAACCTAGAACGGCTATTTTAGCTCATATAGATACAATAGGATTTACCGTTCGATATGCTAATCAACTTGTGCCGATTGGAGGGCCAGAGGCAAAATGGGGGTTTGAACTTACTGGAGAAGATAGTAAAGGTCCGATTGATTGCAAGCTAGTTCCTCAAGAGGGTCGACTTTTTCATGATTTTCCCCGAGAAATTGATAGAGGAACTTCTTTAGTATTTAAGTCAAATTTCAGGCGAACAGAGGAGTATGTTCAAAGTCCTTATTTGGATAATCGATTGGGTGTTTATAATGCACTTAAAGTGGCTGAAAAGTTAGAGGATGGAGTAATTGCATTTACCACTTATGAGGAGCATGGGGGTGGAAGTGTTCCTTTTGTTTTAAGTTATTTGGAAGGACGTTTTCAAATTAGAAATGTATTAGTGAGTGATATTACCTGGGTGAGTGAGGGAGTTCAGCCGGGTAAAGGGGTGACAATTTCGTTACGCGATCGTAATATTCCCAGAAAAGTATTTCTTGATAAATTGTTACATCTGGCTGCAAAAAGTGGTATATCATATCAACTTGAAGTAGAAGGTGATGGTTCCAGTGATGGTAGAGAAATACAAATGTCTCCTTTTCCTGTAGACTGGTGTTTTATTGGTGCACCCGAAGAACTTGTTCACTCACCCGATGAACGCGTAAACCTCAAAGATATTGATGCCATGATTGATATGTATAATTACCTCATGAAAAATCTTTAACTTGTCTATTGATATTTAATTAAACCGCAATTTCGAATGTTAAACATCGTACTTTTCGGACCTCCTGGCTCAGGTAAAGGAACACAAAGTGAGTTGATTGTAAAGAAATATGGACTTTTACATTTATCCACAGGAGATCTTTTGAGAAAACACCTTGGAAAGGGAACAGTTTTAGGAAAATTAGCCCAAAAATATATGGATCAGGGGAATTTAGTCCCAGATGCAGTGGTTATAAAAATGGTTGAAGATCGAATAGCTACAGAATTAACGGCTAAAGGATTTATTTTTGATGGATTTCCGAGAACAGTCAATCAAGCTCAATCATTGAATCAAATGTTGCTAAACTACGATTTGTCAATTACAATTATGCTTTCCCTCGAGGTAGAATTTTCAGAACTGCGTACCCGGTTGAGAGAAAGAGGGAAGACTTCAGGACGAAAAGATGATCAGGACGATGCTAAAATTGAAAATCGTATAAAAGTTTATAATCAAGAAACTATACCCGTAGCCAAATATTACAAGCATCATCAAAAATATGTAAGTATAAAAGGAGTTGGCTCGATTGAATCTATATTTCAACTTATTACACACGAATTGGATGCATTAAAATAAAAATTTTGGCTTCAAACTTCATAGACTATGTAAAATTTTTTGGTAAATCAGGTGCTGGAGGTGCAGGCTCAGTGCATTTTAGACGTGAAAAACATGTTCCTTTAGGCGGTCCTGACGGCGGAGATGGGGGACGAGGTGGTCACATTGTTTTAAAAGGGAATAGTCAAAGATGGACACTCTTGCATTTAAAATACAGAAGGCATGTTAGAGCAGATAATGGAGGAGATGGAGGTTCACAAAATAGCTTTGGGGCGGACGGGGTGGATATTATTTTGGATGTTCCCCTGGGCACGATTGCGAGGGATGCAGAAACTGGAGAAAAATTATTAGAGATATTGGTACATGATGAAAAAAAAATTTTGCTTAATGGAGGAAGAGGGGGACAAGGAAATTCACATTATAAAACAGCAATAAATCAAGCACCAGCGTACGCACAGCCAGGAGAAGAGGCTATTGAAAAAGTTATAATTCTTGAATTAAAGCTGTTAGCTGATGTGGGACTGGTTGGATTCCCTAATGCGGGTAAATCTACTTTACTTGGTGCTATCTCTGCGGCGAAGCCAGAAATAGCTGCTTATCCTTTTACTACATTGACTCCTAATTTGGGAGTAGTGGCTTATCGAGAGGATCAATCTTTTGTTATGGCAGATATTCCAGGAATTATCAAGGGAGCTGCAGAAGGAAAAGGATTAGGGACACGATTTTTGCGGCACATTGAACGCAATAGTATTTTGCTTTTTTTGGTGCCTGCAGACGCAGATGATATTCTCAAGGAGTATTCAATATTGCTGAAAGAATTAGAAAAGCATAATTCAGAACTTTTAGATAAGGAAAGGATTTTAACCATTTCAAAGTCAGATTTGCTTGATGATGAGCTAAAAACCGAAATTTCTGCAACTCTGACAAATGTGCCACATACATATATTTCTAGTTGGACCGCTCAAGGTTTGTTGGCGTTAAAAGATGTTATTTGGCGGCATCTAAATTAGGCATCTGTCATAATGTCATAATAATCCATTTTGGCAATAAAATTGTCGGTTAGTGATTAAGTAACAATTTCAAATAGACCCATGACAAAGAAAAAAAGGAGTATAGAAAAAAAAGAAAAAACTGAAAAAGGAAAGGTTGGTAAAAGTAAAAAAACAGTTGTGGAGCCTACTATTGATTTTGAAAATTCGGAAGACAGTCCAGTCGCCTCCTCTGAAGAGACAGATTTAGCTGCCGAAGTAGCTGATTACAAAGATAAATATTTAAGATTATATTCTGAGTTTGAAAATTATCGGAGAAGAACTTCAAAAGAGCGTCTTGAATTGATTAGTACAGCTAATAGGGACTTAATGGAGGCCTTGATTCCTATTGCTGATGATTTTCATCGTGCTTTAAAAGCAGGAACTGAAGGTGCTGTAGAAGGTGTTGAATTGATTTTTAATAAATTTAAAAGTACGCTTGAAAATAAGGGATTAAAAAAAATGGATACTACTAAAGGAGATGAGTTTGATGAAGATTTCCATGAAGCGATCACTCAAGTACCTGCGCCCGAGAAAACTCTAGCTGGAAAAATTGTAGATATTGTTGAACCTGGTTACTTTATTGGAGAGAAAGTAATCCGCTTTGCAAAAGTAGTCACTGGATCTAAGTATAAAGATGAGTAAACGAGATTATTACGAAGTTTTAGCATTGAGTCGAGGCGCTACCGCTGATGAGATTAAAAAGGCTTATCGAAAAATTGCTATAAAATATCATCCCGATAAAAACCCAAATGATAAGGCCGCTGAGGATAAGTTCAAAGAAGCAGCTGAAGCGTATGAGGTGTTAGGGAATGATGAAAAGAGAAGTCGATATGATCAATTTGGTCATCAAGGAGTACGTGGCACTGGTGGATTTTCGGGAGGATCAATGAACATGGAGGACATCTTCTCACAGTTTGGTGATGTAT
This sequence comes from uncultured Marinoscillum sp., assembly GCA_902605755.1. Lineage (GTDB taxonomy): Bacteria > Bacteroidota > Bacteroidia > Cytophagales > Cyclobacteriaceae > UBA4465. The sequence continues at coordinate 8,506 of CACLDR010000025.1, forward strand.
TTGGTAGTGGTGGTGGGAGTCCTTTTGAAAGCTTCTTTGGTGGCGGTGGAACAAGGAGTGGAAGCCGAAGAAAAGGTACCAATTTAAGAATTAAGATCAAACTGACTCTTCGAGAAATCGCCGATGGTGTAGAAAAAAAGATAAAAGTGAACAGGCTTGTGGTGGATTCCTCGACCACCTTTAAGTCTTGCTCTGCCTGCCAAGGTACGGGCCAAGTACGTAAAGTAATGAACACGATGCTTGGGCAAATGATGTCGACTGCCACTTGCCCTTCATGTGGTGGAACTGGCGAATTAGTAGACAGTAAAGGGGCTGGAGCAGATAATTCAGGGATGAACAGAACAGAGGAAGTTATTGCGATAAAAATCCCCGCTGGAGTTACCGATGGAATTCAATTATCCATGTCAGGCAAGGGAAATGAAGTGGCAGGAGGTGTAGCAGGCGATTTATTGATTGTTATCGAAGAAATCCAGGATGATGTGCTCAAGAGAGATGGAAATAACGTCATCTATGATCTTTTTTTGTCATTTTTGGATGTGGCTTTAGGCTCCTCTGTTGAAGTGCCTACCATTGACGGGAAGGTGAAAATAAAAATAGAAGCAGGAACCCAAAGTGGCAAAATTTTAAGACTGAAAGGAAAAGGGATTAAAGATATTGAGGGCTATCGCAAAGGAGATCAATTGATACATTTGAATGTTTGGACACCAAAAACGCTCTCAAAAGAGGAAAAGAGGATTTTAACAATTCTCAAAGATTCGAAAAACTTTATACCTACGCCGTCAAAGAATGAAAAAGGATTTTACGAAAAAATGAAAGAATTTTTCGAGTAGTTGACTTGAAATTAACCATTTTAGATTTTTAATAATCCTGTAGAATATTTTGGAGACTACAAAATATGCTGTTTTATTAGCTCTTATGAGATCTATTCCGTCTTAATGAAACTACCAAACAGATTGATTAAGTGCTAAAAAAGAGTTAGAGATAATCAAAGAAAAAGTTCCTATTAAGGAATTATAATCATCAGTGGAATTCGCCCTCCATTTGTGAGTTCGGTAATATCTGCAATTCCATTTAGATTGAGACTATAGACAAAAACTGGGATCAGAAGTAAAACTGACCAAGTAAGAAGGTTAAAACAATAAAATGCTACTTGGAAGACATGGGAGTAAGGAGTGAATGAAGGTCTTTAAAATAATCAAATTCGCTGATCGATCTAAAAACATAAAGTGTAACATACCTAAGTTCTGAATATCATACATTAGTTCAAAAAAATAAATTATGAATGTCATTAAATTCATATCACCCAACTAAGCAAACACTTACGAAATCCAAAGTAAGATGGCTTAAAATGCTAACTACTCATTTTCTGATCTATAGATGTAGTAAAAAAATAGACATTAATTAAGGCTTAACAGTATTTCATGTTCCTCGGTAATTAAATACAATACCCCTAAAATGAATCAATCCTACCAGGAATTAACCCATCTTAATGGTTTTAGACTCATTTTTTTTATTTAACACAATTAAGAAGGCAATAAATGAGAAAAATGCAGAGATCATAAATAGACAAGGGAATCGTGAGTTGACACCTTGATATAAACTCCCAGATATAAGTGACCCCGTGCCAATACCTAACTCTAAAAAAATAAATAGTGTAGATATACCTCTACCTATATTTTTTTCAGGTGATAAGTCAATGGCCCAGGCGAATAGGGTAGGAGAATTCAAACCATAACCTATGCCAAAGAGAAATGCCCCGGCAAAATAAGATGTAGTATTTGTTGCAAATCCTAATATGATCATACTGATAGCTAAACAAAGTGTACTGAATCTTAAAATTAAGATGCGCCCAAAACGGTCAGACAGCTTACCGCCAATGAATCTAACCAAAAGAGAGGATCCAGTAAAAAAGGAAAAAAATAACCCTTTGTTTTGAATACCAAGAAAGCTACTAAAATCTGGAGATAAGGTGATTACAGTTCCAAATGAAAAAGTAGTTAGCACCATAATCAATGAAGAGGGAATTACCGAAGGTTCATATAAATCTGTTTTCCCTATTTTTAGGAGAGCAAGTTTGAAGTTTTCTTTAGTTTTAAGTGTTTCCTTTATACCAAATAAAATTAGTATAGAACTGATGGAAAAGATCGAACTGCAATAAAAGAGAGTATTGATATCGTAGTTTAAAAAAATCCATGAGCCGAAAATAGGAGCAGATGCCATACCAATTGTACTAAACATACTAAGGATACCAAGGGCCTCTGCGCGGCGTTGAGCAGGAATAATATCGGCAACATATGCCGAAGTTCCTGTTGGCTTGAAACCTGCACTAAAACCATGTAATAATCGGATGCTCAGGAATCCAAAAACTGTGGTCGTTAGAGGGTAAACTAATGCAGCCAGACCACTGATGCAAGCCCCAATCAGCATGACGGGTATTCTTCCCCATTTATCGGTTAATTTACCACTAAATGGACGAGATACCGCTGCACTTAAGGTAAATAATGATACTATTAATCCCAAATACTCATGACCTTTAAGACTAGCAAGATAATCTGGCAATTCAGGTAAAATCATTGAGAATGAACCAAAAAACAAAAAGGAACTGGTACATAGCATCCAGAAGCTCAATGTGTAAATTTTCGCTTTCGGAATTATATTTGGGACATCGACATGATTATTAATCATTATTATCTCTTAGAAGAAAAGCCTTGATGTAGTCATTTAGATCACCATCTAATACATTTTGCACGTCTGTTCTTTCATGGCCTGTTCGTGCATCCTTAATCAATTTGTAAGGATGCAATACATAATTTCTTATTTGAGAGCCAAAATCTATTTTCATTTTTCCTGCCTCCACTTTATCACGTTCTGCATTTTTCTTCTCTACCTCAATTTGATAAAGCTGAGATTTAAGCATATTCAAAGCACGCTCTTTATTAGCTAGCTGGGATCGATCTACTTGGCATACGACTACAATTCCAGAGGGCTTGTGCGTTAATTGGACCTTAGTTTCTACTTTGTTAACATTTTGTCCTCCGGCACCTCCTGATCTAGAAGTATGCATTTCCACATCATTGAGATTGATTTCAATTTTTATGCTTTCATCTACTACTGGATAGACATAAACAGAGGCAAAAGAAGTATGCCTTCGACCTCCACTGTCGAACGGAGAAATTCGGACCAATCGATGAACGCCATTTTCAGACTTAAGAAAACCATAAGCTAGCGGACCCTCAAATTCAAGAGTCACAGATTTGACTCCCGCTACATCACCGGCTTGAAAATCAACTTCTCTTACTTTGTAACCATTGGATTCACCCCACATGATGTACATGCGCATTAAGATACCTGCCCAATCATTACTTTCAGTACCACCTGCGCCAGGATTGATTTGGAGCATAGCAGAAAGCTGATCTTCTTCGGAAGAGAGCATTTTTTTTAATTCAAGGTCCTCTGTTTGCTTTAAGGTATGCTGAAAAGCTTTTTCAACTTCTGAGATTGAGGCCTCACCCATTTCCAAAAATTCAAATAAGGTTTCTGCATCACCAAGACTTTCTTCTAATTTTTCATAGCTTGAGGTCCAAACCCTTTTCCCTTGAATGATTTTCATAGTTTTTTCTGCTTCCTTGGGATCTAACCAAAATTCAGGTTGTGCAGAAACTAATTCCAAATCTTTTAGTTCTTTTTGCTTATTGTCATAGTCAAAGAAACCTCCTTAAGGCCAATATTCGTGCCTTCAAGTCTTTTAATTGATCAGTATTCATCGGATCATTTTTTTTGGTATTAATTGATTAAATGGTGAAGATAAATAAAAGCACGAAGTAAATGTAATTTATCTTGATGAGTCATTTTTAAATATCCATCGATAAGAAAATTCCTTTGATGAATTCAAGTTTTATCAGTCTATGATCTTTTTAAAGGGAAATATCTATTGATTATCAATTATTTTTTTCTATCTCTATGAAGTTATTAAGGGTTTAATCCATTCATTACGATGCTGGTTAAGTTTTTTAAATTTTCTGAGAAGTAAGCCATTTTGATAAAGTAAGGTAATAATCCCATTGATTTTGATGATTAGGATAGTATTTTACTATTTGATTCATCTAAAAGTTGGCCATGACATTAAAGTATTCAGGGGAGACTTAATCAATTATTTCTAAAAACCTATTAAAAAAAGTCAATTCTTAATTGTTGATTTTCCATGATCTTATCTAATATGAAAAATCCATTCTGATGGTGTGCGACGATATCTTCTGTATTTTTATAAAAATTGTCGATCCAAAGATATTCATTTTGTTTTCCTCGAGAGCCATATCCAAATCATGAGCAATCTATTGCAATTTTTGATTAGTCGATTCTGCTGATTTCCACCACTTCATATTATTTGCAGGCCAATCCCAATTACCATTATAAATCTCTGCAGCTTAGAAGTCTATAAAGCTTGATTTATCCATATATTGTTGAAAAAATTCGTGAACTGTTGGATCTTTTGAAAAATCTCTGGAATCAAGAAAAGGTAATACTGTTGTTAGATATTCATATGCATCACCATCATCAACTTTCGGGTCTTGTGGGTAACTTTCTAAAATAGTTATTTGTTCATTATCCAATCCATATTTATAGTAAAAATGCCGAGGAGTTATAAGTTCTCTCAAATTATATAATCCCCAGTAATGGTTATTTATGAAAATGTCTACGGCCCTAGAATTAGCAACCTCAACGTTCCGCACAGCCCACCTATTAATTTATTTAATACGGCATCTTTAGTTAATAATTGCGCCGCATCTGTTCCACTATTACGAAATTTAAGTCTTTTGAATGTATAACAATCATAATTTTTGAAAAAATTAATATTTATTTTCTTATCTCCATACTCCTCTCTCCGGTATAATCCCATTGATCGATTGGGTAAATTGATGCTGAAATTTCCTTTTAGTCGTAACCTAAAGTATAGTCAAAAATGGTGTCATTTAAATCAATATACATTACTTGAGAGGGAAATTCCCAAAGCACAAGGTGATCAAACACAAATAATCAAGAATCAGCTGACCAAGAATTTTTTTTCAATAGATATTTTTATAATTAGGAGTGAATGGCTGAATTGTGTCAGTAAACTATCCTTTTTCTCAGCAGTTGAATTTTCTACTAGAATAATTAATGAATCCTTTGATACAGAATCTGCATGACTGCTACCCAAAACAGGATCATAATTTATTTTTTACTCATCTGAATTACAACTAGTGAGTTGAAGGAAAGTCATAATTAACGGGCAATTAGTATAAAAAAAAGAGATCCAAGAGTTTTTACTAAAAGTTTATTTTTCATTAGAGATTTCCTTATTTATTTAGTTTATCTTATGTATCCAACCAAATTTATCTTCAACAATACCCGATTTTATCTTATCCAAGGTGTTTAAAAATTCAAGAGAATATTTTCTGGACTTGACATCACTTAATTCATAATCAATACCATTATATCCTATGGTTTTTATGTGGGCTACGGTGGCTGCAGTACCTACACCAAACACTTCTTGTAAATTCCCTTGCTCGATAGACTGGATAATTTCAAATGTCGAAATAGGACGTTCTTCAACTTTCATACCTTGATCTTTGGCGATGGTTATGATGCTGTCTCTCGTGATACCACTTAAAATAGTATCTCCAATGGGAGAAGTAATAAGAGTACCATCAATTATAAACATGATATTCATGGTACCTGATTCTTCAATATATTTGTGCGACAAACCATCGGTCCAAATCAATTGGTCATAACCTTCTTTTTGCGCTTCAATGGCAGGTTTAAGAGCTGCTGCATAATTTCCACCTGTTTTTGCAAATCCAGTTCCTCCAACGACGGCACGTGTATAATTGGTTTCAATTTTAACTTTTAGTGGCTTAGAGTAATATGCACCTACGGGGCCAGTTATAATCATGAAGGTATAGTCGTCTGAAGGTCGTATGCCTACATATGGATCCATGGCTATTTGGAAGGGTCTTACGTAAAGAGAAGTTCCCGGATGATTAGTTATCCATTCTTGATCAAGTTTGAGTAACTCAGTAATTCCGGTCATAAAAATAGACTCAGGAATACCTGGCATACACATTCGGGACGCACTCAATTTCATTCTTTTGGCATTATCTTGAGGCCTAAACACGACAATTTCTTCATGTATATTTCTATATGCTTTTAAACCTTCAAATATTGTTTGGGCATAGTGCAATGTTGTATTAGCAGGACTGATGCTGATATCGTTATAAGGGATAATTTTCATATCTTGCCAGGCGCCTTTTGTAAAGTCACAACGTAACATGTGATCAGCATAGACTTTTCCAAATATAGGATTGATTAAATCAGTATTTTCTAATTTGGAGTGGTTTGTTTTGGTGATGAAAACTTTTTGGTCAATGGACATATCAGATTACGCATTATTTATCAACTATCCAAGGGGTTTCCTCCAAATTTAGATCTTTGGATATTGTTCTAGCAAGAATAAAGAAATAATCGGAAAGCCGATTGATAAATGAAGTGATATTTTCATCTATTTCTTTATGAGCAGACCATTTTACGATGGATCGCTCTGCTCTTCGGCATACTGTGCGGCAAATGTGACATGCAGATACCGATGGATGACCTCCAGGTAATATGAAGGAGGTAAGCTCAGCTAAATCTTCTTCATATTTATCAATCCATGTTTCAAGTTGTTTAGTTTGAGTAATTGTTATTTCAGGTAATTTCATACCTTTAAAATCGGTTGAGCATGCAAGTATTGAGCCTAAAGAAAAAAGATTTTCTTGAATCCAGATAAGTTGGGTCTTTTTTGAACTATTAATCCCAGATTGATTTTGCAGTAAACCGACAAAGGAATTCAACTCATCAATATTTCCATAGGCTTCAATTTGTAAATCAGATTTGTCTACTTTTTCACCACCCAATAAGCTGGTCTTCCCTTTATCTCCAGTTTTTGTATAAATTTTCAATGGCATGACTAAGTGAATTCAGGAGTGATGATTTTTTTATTTTCTTGGTCAGATTCTACCATTCCATCGCGAAGCCTTATAATTCGATGTGCGTATCGAGAGATATCGTCTTCATGCGTAACCATTACAATTGTATTTCCTTCAGAATGAAGTTTTTCAAAGAGGCCCATAATTGAATAAGAAGTTTTAGAATCTAAATTACCTGTAGGTTCATCAGCGAGGATAATACTTGGATCATTAACCAAAGCCCTGGCTATGGCCACTCTTTGTCTTTGTCCCCCAGAGAGCTCATTGGGTTTATGATAAGCGCGATCCCCCAATCCAACACCTTCCAATACTGAATATGCTTTAGTTTCACGTTCTGCCTTTGAATATCCGGCATATACTAGGGGCATAGCAATATTCTCCAATGAGGAGGCTCTCGGCAATAGGTTAAAGGTTTGAAAAACAAATCCTATTTCCTTATTTCTAATTTCTGCCAATTCGTTTTCTGTAAGATCACTAACATTTTGATTATTTAGAATGTATTGACCTGAGGAAGGGGTATCGAGACAACCTATGAGATTCATTAGCGTTGACTTTCCTGATCCCGATGGTCCCATGAAGGCAACATATTCTCCTTTATTTATAGAGATTGAAATAGTTTTAAGAGCATGAATTGTCTCGTCACCCATGATGTATTTTTTGGCGATTTCTGTAGTTTTAATTATTTCAGACATTTTTACTTTTTGGAAATAAGATTATTAAAAGAGTAAGTTATCGGATTAACGGTTAAGTCATTTTCTGGTTCTATTTCTGTTCTAATCATCGTTAATTTTTGTATTTAATACAATTTTATTATTGATTTCTTGAGGGAAATGTCTTTTTGTTTAATCAAAGCATGGATTTCATGAGTAATATCTTGAGGCTTTGTCCATTGGGTAAAATCGGCATCTGGAATCTGTTGACGATTGATACGTGTATCTATGGTTCCTGGTACTATGAGAGACGTAAAAATGTTATTTTCAGTACTTGATTCATTCAATGAATAGGTCAGTTGTAGCAGGAGGTTTTTCGATAAAGTATAGGGTAGTATTTCACTACTAGATCCTTCAAATAAAGGACGTGATCCAATCATGAAAATATCACCACCCCCAGTCTCCTGCAGCCATTTATGAACAGGATTTATTAAATTAATGGCCGTGAAGAAGTTTAATTTAATCATATGCTCATAATCACTTAATTTAGAATTATATAAGTTATTCATAGCAAATCCTCCCACGAGTAAAATGGCGGCATCCAGGTTTGTATATTCTTTCTTAAGTTTTTTAACGAGTTGATGTGTAGCTTTTTCATTCATTAAATTTATCGGATAATATTTGATATTTTTGCTGTTTGTACCAATGTTATTTAATGAAGTTGTTCCCAACACTCGATATCCATTTGATGAAAAATAATTCGTCATTGGACTTCCTAGGCCACCTAGCGCACCGGAGATGAGCAAGTTTTTCATATTTTAATATCTAAATTACAAAAATAATTATGAGTCAAAGATCGTCATTTTTTCAAGATGTTTATGAAGTTGTCATGTTAATTCCACTGGGGAGGGTTACTTCTTACGGAGCGATAGGAAAATATTTGGGCATACCATCAAGTGCAAGAATGGTTGGATGGGCTATGAATGCAGCGCATACTTTGCCTCATTTACCAGCCCATAGAGTAGTGAACAGGGTAGGTGTTCTGACTGGGAAAAATTTTTTCGAAACACCTAATCGGATGCAAGAATTATTAGAGGCAGAGAACATTGAGGTTGCTAATGATCAAATTCAGAATTTTAAAAATTTTTTTTGGGATCCCGAAAAAGAGTTGCTTTGATTTTTACTAATAACCCAAAGGCCCAGAAAAGTAATTATACCATTGAGTAATAGTAACTCAAAACCAAATTGATAACCATTCATCCATATCTCCGAGTGGTGACTCAAGATATAGCAAAAAATAGGAGCGACGGCACAAACGAGGGGCACCCATCGATCCTCAATAATTCTACGAGTGAGAATACTAAAGGAAAATAATCCTAAAAGAGGACCGTAAGTATATCCTGCCACTGAAAAAATGGAATTTATTACACTTTGGTCATTGATCAGTTTGAAAAATAAAATTATAGCGATGAGCATCAAGGAAAAACCAATATGAACCATTAATTTAGTTTTTTTCTTAGATTCAAAGTTATCCGGATTGAAGTTTAAAAAATCTATACAAAAACAAGTTGTCAGTGAGGTGAGCGCGGAATCGGCACTTGAGTAAGCTGCTGCCGTGATACCCAGTAAAAAGACAATACCAGCAATAGAGGAAAAATGTTCTATGGCTAAATATGGGAATAGGTTGTCGGTTCCGGGTGGCACTATGATGCCCTTAAGCTCTACAAACTGATATAATAAGACCCCAAGTATCATAAAAAGTAAATTGACAGGAATTAGACTAAAACTCATCCAAAATATGTTTTTTTTAGATTCCTTTAAATTTCTACAAGTCAAATTTTTTTGCATCATGTCTTGATCTAGTCCAGTCATGACTACGGCAATAAACGCTCCAGAAAGGAATTGTTTTATAAAATTGCGATTGTGTTGCCATTCCCACATGAAAATTGTGCTTTTACTGTCGTTGTAAACTTGGGTAGTCAAGGTAGACCACGACCAGTTGAGATCTTCTTTAATAAAATAGATACTCACCAAGACTGAAATAAGCATAAAAGTAGTCTGCAAGGTGTCTGTCCAAACAATAGTTTTGATTCCCCCTCTAAATGTATATAACCAAATTGATAGAACTGTGGATACAACGGCAACCCAAAATGGCAACTCGTAACTATTGAAAATAGCAAGTTGAAGGACACTTGCTACTAGAAAAAGTCTAAAAGACGCTCCAATAACTCGACTCAATAAAAAGAAAAAGGCACCAGACTTGTAGGACCAAAATCCTAAACGCTTATCAAGATAGGTATATATGGAAATGAGGTTATTCTTGTAGTATAACGGAAGTAATATTTGGGCAATAATACCATAACCGATCAAATATCCTAGTACCATTTGAAAATAATAAAAATTACTATTTCCAACCTCACCGGGTACGGAAATAAAGGTAACTCCTGAAAGAGAGGCTCCAATCATGCCAAAAGCGACCAGATACCAAGGAGATTGTCGATTTCCATCGTAGAAGGAATGAGCTGTACTATCCTTAGAAGTTAACCAAGAAATAATAATCAGTAAAACAAAATACCCGCCGATAATGAGGAGCACAAATAGAGGATCCATTTTTTTAATAGGTTTAGATAGTTGCAAAATAATAGTTATTGATAACTTTGCATTAAATTATTAGCAATGAAAATGAATTTTGAGATGGAAGCAGAGGAACTGGTTGAGGTAGCCTTGGAAATTGATCAAGATAAAGAAAAAGGTCTTGTTGTTTACAATGATGACTATAATACTTTTGATCATGTAACCTCAACACTAATAAAAGTTTGTAAACATCGCCCTATTCAGGCCGAGCAATGTACTTATATCATTCATTACAAAGGGAAATGTCTTGTAAAAAAAGGGAGCTATGAAAAATTGAAACCTATGAGAGAAGCCCTAACTGAAGCTGGAATTAAAGCTGTTATTGAATAGATGAATTTTTCCTCAAAACTACTTGAACAAGCCGTTGAGGAAATCTCAAAGTTACCCGGTATAGGAAAGAAAACAGCTTTGCGTCTAGCATTGCATCTTTTAAAACAGCCAGAAGATCAGACTTTATTACTGACCCATAAATTAAAAGAATTGCGCGAGAATATTAAATATTGCCAAATTTGTCATATTATAAGTGATATCGAAGATTGTACTTGTAAAAAGATTTCTATTGATCCAGAGTTGATTTGTGTGGTAGAAGAAACGACTGATGTATTAGCAATACGCAATACAGGTCAATATAACGGTATGTTTCATGTATTAGGAGGTCGAATATCCCCCATTGATGGAATTGGACCAGATGAATTGATGATAGCAAGCCTAATCAACCGAATTAAACTGAGTGAAGGAGGTATAAAGGAAATTATTTTAGCACTTAGTGGTACATTGGAAGGAGATACAACTGCTTTTTACTTAACCAGGCAACTGGAGAAGTTAGATGTTGAAGTAACCTCGATAACGAGAGGAATTCCTGTGGGAGGTGAACTTGAATATGCTGATGAGGTCACTTTAGGAAGGAGTATTATTACCCGAAGTAAGGTAAATACGAATTAATCGTTTTTGTTACTGGGACTTTCAATTATCGAATAGAAAATAAGGAGAAGTATACCCGCAATTAAAATAGGAAAAATCCAATTTGTTACATTTTTTCGAAAACCAGTTATAAATCTAATAATAGCGAGCCCAGCGGCAACCAGCCCTAAAAGTACACCTAGACCCTTGCGAACAATTGGATTCATTTAACAAATACCTTTTAGGCTTATCTTTCCCGTTACTTTCATTACAATAATTTTGTTCAATTTATTGTTAATTTATTTGTAAAATGTATAAACATATTAATTATTTTCATTTTTTTAATTATATTCGAAAACCAATTTTCAATTTTTTTAATTAAATTGATCAATTATAAAAATTTTTAACTAAAACAAAAACTATGAATTTTTTACTAAACGCTGTGATGAATCCTCAAGATTATGTTGGATTCACCTTTTTTATAGGTAGTATGGCTATGTTGGCAGCAACGGTGTTTTTCTTTCTCGAAATGGGGAATGTTCAAGGTAAATGGAAAACATCGATATTAATATCAGGATTAATATGCTTCATTGCAGCTGTTCACTATTTCTACATGAGAGATTATTGGGCACAAAATGCTGAGTCTCCAACATTTTTTAGGTATGTAGATTGGATATTAACAGTGCCCTTGATGTGTGTTGAATTTTACCTTATTTTAAAGGCTTTTGGAGCCAAGATGGATCTCTTGTGGAAAATGATTGCATACTCTGTTTGGATGCTTGTCTTTGGATATTTAGGTGAAACTGCATTTAGAGACCAAAGCGCCATTTGGGGTGCTGTTTCTACTTTGGGCTATATAGGAATTTTCTACGAAGTATGGTTTGGGTCTGCTAAAAAGCTATCTCAGGGGTCGAATGATCCAATCTTGCAGAAAGCTTTTAATACCCTCGCTTGGTTTATTTTTGCTGGATGGGCTATTTACCCAATTGGATATATGACAATAGATGGTGGACTTTTAAGTGGAGTTCTACCTGGCGAGTCACTAGATATCATCTATAACATCGGAGATGCAATAAATAAAATAGGTTTTGGACTGGTAATTTATTCATTGGCCGTTAGTAGTAGTAGTAAAGTAGCAGAGGCTTAAAGTAATTCAATTTCTTAAAAGAGGGCATATTGTGTCCTCTTTTTTTATGACTAAATATTTACAATACGGATTAGCTTTGTTTGTGGGATCAATTTATTTGTTGATCATCCCTGACGATGATGTTACAAATATCATCTCATTGGCTGCTATTTTGTTTTTTGGTGTACCTCATGGTGCCATAGATCATAAAATACATCTGAAGTTTTCAAAAAAAAGTAATGTTAGAAAATTCATTTTGATTTATGTTTCAGTGGGTCTTGCTTTTTTGTTATGGTGGGTTTTGATGCCGATGAAAGCGTTATTGATCTTTATTATTTTGTCTGCATATCATTTTGGACAAGAATTGATTGAAGATATCTCTGAAACTCCAAAAAATCCGATCCTTAATTTAATTTGGGGGTTGATTGTATTGGTAAGTCCAATCATTTTCAAATTCAATGAGTTACTGCCTACATTGAATTTCATTGGTTCACATTCCTTACAAAATATACCGAGAGATTTCCAAATAATTACAGTTTTAGTAATTCACCTAGTGGGTTATGCGCATTTAGCTTATCTTTTTTTTAAGGGAGTTATTCATAAAGTAGCAATTATTCGATTAATTCTTTTTTCTATTTATTTATTACTGAGCTACCTTCTTTTACCTTTCATTGTTGCATTTGCCCTCTATTTTGTTCTGTTTCACTCAATCAATGCAATGCGCCATCAATTTTTTTGGATGAAAGATCGTTCTGCGAATTATACATTTATCATTTTTTTAAAAGATCTTAGTCCTTTTACATTACTGACTATTACAGGTATGTCTGGTTTGATTTATTATTTGAACCCTGATGACTGGTCTGTATTTTTTACCTATTTTTTCGTATTTATTTCTTTATTGACCTTACCTCATGCCATGTTGTTTGATGAGCTATATGTATCTAAGAACATTTCCCATCAGAAAAATGATTAAGTTCTTATTTTCATAAGCTGATAAAGTAGTTAAATCTAAATATTAGCTCAGTTCTTTTTCAAATTTGTTATGGATGATTAAGATAAGAAGGCCGAATACTATTGCGCCGATAATAAGGCCTATGTTTAATAAGCCGCTGACGGAGAAGGAAAGGCGAATCAAGATGGTAGAAATGATAAAACCGGAGTTACGAATAACCTTATGAAATTTATCTGTGTAGTAAAATGAGGCTAATAGTAAAATCACATCTACTACTATTAATAATGTAAAAAATTCATCAAAAAATATGTCATTTACATCTTTAAATGAAGTTTCAATCATCACGTCAAGATTAAAAAGCGAAAATACCCAATTGGAAAAACTGTAAGTAGCAATGATGATAAGTATGGGGACTAAGCTAGCCGCTATAATTTTCTTCAAAGTTATAAAGCTATTGATATTATTTGTAATTAATTTTTGAGTTTCAAAGTGATTGGGTCTACTTTGTCTGTAAAAATGGTAGAGGAGGAAAAACATAATTACAGAGGCGATAATATCGAAAGTAAATTGCAAATCATTTTTAATTTCGAACCAATTGGTGGAGAGTTTTAATTCAGATAGGTCTTTGAACAGACGTCTTATAATGATGAGTGTGATAATTTCATATTGTTTACCAATATAAGTAGTTATAGATCGCGGTAAATAGTAAATGACTAAATAGACTTCATATAGTAAAATAAATGAAAATGGAGTGTAAATGGCAGCAATGGGACCTTCAAAGAGGCTAGATTCTAATCTTAAAATATTTATTTGAACCAAAAAAATAAGTAAAAGATGTATGACAAAGCTTGCGATGGCAATGCTCAAAATAATTTTTTCACTTCTTTTTTTAGTAGTCTCTGAAAGTAAGGAGTGAAGTATACTTAGGATATTTTTTTTCACATCTTGATGATTCTTACACTTTGAGGCTGGGCTTTTTTAACCATTAAATATTTACGTCAAATGCTCAATCAAGTTAACTTAAAAATTAATTAATATCAAATCGAATGTGTTGCAAGCGGATTCATTATCTTACAATAGGTAAGGGCATTTAGTTTTTGAGGGTTAGCCTTGACCTTTAATTTTTCAGGACACAAGCTGCTATAAAAGTGTTAATTGAGGACATACACTTTTCATCAAAAAAAAAATGAATTTTGACGGTTGAGAAACGAGAACTTACCTCTCTATGTCTGTTGAGATTTAATGTAGTGCTTTTTTTATGATTAATTTCAATATCATTCCTAATCCTGAATCTGATATTTGGATCGTATTCATTCATGGCGCAGGGGGGAGTATTAGAACTTGGAAACGTCAATTGAACGCTTTGCATCCATATGCTCAATTATTGTTATTAGATTTACGAGATCATGGTGCATCTATACCTATTGATCCATCACCACGGCAGTATGACTTTGAGTTAATATCTAATGATATTAAAGAAGTATTAGATCATTTAAAGATTACAAAGGCACATTTCATTACACTTTCTTTAGGGACTGTTTTGATTCAGGATTTATCAATGCGTTATCCCGCTTATATTGGGAAATTAGTGATGGCAGGAGGTATTTTTAATGGTAATATTATGTTGAAATGTTTCATTCAAGTGGCTATGACATTAAATAGATTCTTACCTTATATTATGATGTATCGTTTGTGTTCTTTCATACTAATGCCACAAAAAAAAAACCAAACTTCGAGAAAAATATATCAACGTGAAGCTAAGAAGTTAACCAAAGAGGCATATATGCGATGGGTTTCGCTCTCCAAATATTTTATAAAATTATTGAATCTCTTTTTTAAGACCCAAAGTTCATTTGAAAGCCTGATCGTAATGGGGGGACAAGATTACGTGTTTCTCAATGGTGCGCGTAAATATTCTGACATTCAGCCAAAAACAACATTTATTATCATTCCTGATGTGGGTCATATTTGTAATATTGAAGGGGCAAGTGTGTTTAACAGTCATGTAATTGATTTTTTATTTAAAAAATCTATTCATGATAAATGATTGAAAAAAAATAAGATTTTAAACATTATCGTTTTTAATGATTGTGAAATTCTATTATTTTTTTTGAATTATTTTGTGTTTTGAATTTTGACAATTAGCAGTTACCATTATAATCTGCGTAAATCCTAATATTCTACATAATAGTAAACTTACGAAAAATTTAGAAAAAAATATTTCAATCTTAGGTACCTTCGATTTGAATTCGATAAAAGTATTTTGTGAACTAATGCTCACAAAATACAAACCTTTTAAATTTACATGAGATTATGTATTCAATTGGTATAGATTTAGGAGGTACTAGTGCCCAGGTGGTAGCTGTAAAAAAGGATAAAATATTATTTCATACTTCAATTCTAGTTCGAGATAATTCTAGTTTGCAACATATACTTAGTGATTTATCAAATTGCATTGACAAATTTCGTATCAGTCGTCCTGAAGCTTTGGTATCTATTGGTATTGCCTTTCCCTCTATTGTAGATGCTCCGAACAATAAAATTTTGTCTCAATATGTTAAATATCCTGATGCTGTAGGTTTTGATTTAGAAAATTGGGCCAAAATAAAATTTGGCACGGCCTTGTTTTTAGAAAATGATGCAAGAGCAGCCTTAATTGGAGAGAATCATTTTGGCCTTGCCAAGGGCTATGGAAATAGCTGTTTCTTAACATTAGGGACAGGTATAGGTAGTGCGATTATGTTGGATGGTAAGCTTTTAAGAGGGTCAAATCATTTAGCTGGTAACTTATTGGGTCATACAATTATTCAATACGATGGAGGTAAGTGTAACTGTAATGGAATTGGATGTGCTGAAAGTGAAGGTTCTGGATGGTGGCTAAATAATAAATTTCATGAGATAAACCGTGAAGATTTATGTGATCAGGGTTTCAAGGCGCTATTGGAACCAGAAAATGTTAGTTCACCTATTTTTCAAGAAATTCTGACACAATTAATTAAAGTATATAAAACCATTATGATTAATGCAGTACATTGCTATGACCCCGAAATCATTATTTTAGGTGGTGGAATTGCCGAGGGGATGAATACCTATATCCCCGTATTTCAAAAGGCGATAGAGCAACACTGTTGGATTCCACCTGGAACGGTTAAAATAATGAAATCCTCTTTGGGAATATACGCTGGCGCCATTGGTGCTGCTTGTTTGTACCTGAATAGAGATAGCAAGACACCTTTGAATGCTACTTAACTTTGTGAGTGCCATACTGATAGATTATAACCCATCTCTATACAAATGGGATCAGTTTTCCCTTACCATTTATGGGATTCTGTTCGCGGCAGGGTTTGCCATTGGCCGATATGTAGTCAAATATATGTTCTTGCGTGAAGGGCGTTGGCGGATTGAGACAGATATGCTACTTGTTTATATGATTGTAGGTACTACTATTGGGGCTCGTTTGGGACATATTATATTTTATGAGCCTCATTTGTTAAATAGTGTCAATACAGCTTTCATGATTTGGAAGGGAGGATTATCGAGTCATGGGACTTCTGTAGGTATTTTAGTTGCAGTCGCCCTATATACTTATCATTGGGACTTTTCTAAAACAAAATTCGTTCGTTCGGAAAGAGAAGGCTATAGTTATCTTCAATATATCGACCGGATGGTAATTGTGGTAGCATTGGGCGGTTGCTTTATAAGGGTAGGTAACTTTGTCAATGCGGAATCACTTGGAAAGCCGGCTTCAAAAAGTTTTGGCGTGATACATAGCTGGCCTCTCGAACGGGATATTTTAGCTCGTTTGGGGTCTATTGATCAGATTGATGTAACTCTTGGTAAAGATGATAGTTTAATGCTTCTATTTCATTTCCATGATAGAGTACAAGATTCAACGATATTAGGGGGCTATAGTCAAAATATTATTGAAAAAAGGCTTAAAATTTTAGCTAGAAACGAAGGAAATAATTACGGCGCATATGCCCCGATGGTTATAAAAAAGCATCAGGGCCATTTTGATTTAAGTACGACCATCAAAGGAATTCCTAGATATCCTGTGCAATTATATGAGGCTCTTGTTTATCTAATTTTGTTTTTATATTTAATTAAAATTTGGTATCAAAACAGTTCAGTTTTACCAACTGGTAAAATTTTTGGTATTTTTTTAGTGGTCTTATTTGGTAGCAGGATGCTCTTAGAATTTTTTAAAGAAGAAACATCTAAATTTATATTTTCTTGGTTAAATATGGGTCAAATGTTAAGTATTCCTTTTTTTCTTATGGGTATTTATTTTCTTTATGAGACATCCAAATCTTCAACTGATCATGAGGTATAAAATTTTCAATTTATTCTTTTTCCCCATAATATTGATTGGCTTTTCCTGTCATTATCAGGATAATTATTTTCAAATTAAAGTTGTTGATAGCGCTACAAAAAAAGGTATACCTATCGCTAGATTATCTAATATTAACGGGATAACCTATTACAGTGATAGCTATGGAAATATTGCTTACAATGAGGAAGAGACCATGGGTCTAGATCTTTATTTTTTAGTGGACGCAGAGGGGTATAAGATCTCCAAAGATAATACAGGTAGACAGAGTGTAATAATTACACCAAATAAAGGAGAAAAGGCGATTATTTTAATGGAAAGAATTCAGCCAGCAGAGCGCTTGTATAGATTGACTGGCACTGGCATATACCGAGATACTGAATTATTGGGATTAGAAGTACCCTCTTTTGCGAAAAATTGGGATCGTGGTCAGGTTTTAGGCCAAGATTCAAATTTGGGGAGTATTTATAAAAATAAAATCTTTTTAATATGGGGGGATACCTTTTTACCACCAGGTTATCATGGGAATTTTTCGGTTGCCGGTGGAACTATTTCTCTCCTAAGTGAGTCTAAAATTGATCCTGATGTGGGATTTGATATAAATTATTTTGTGGACGAAAATAATCATACCAAAAAAATGATTGACCTTAAAGGTCCCGGTTATACATGGTTTGATTGGATAATGGTGGTAAAAGATAAAAATAA
>CACLDR010000026.1 GCA_902605755.1 uncultured Marinoscillum sp.
ATTTGCATTAATCCCTTCATTGAGATAAACATCTGTCACCCTACCAAAGGCTGGACTACTTCCCGCCAGTATCAAATCATAATCCTGATCGTTGTCAATATCTCCAATTGCAATTGCGGACCCTGTCAAAACTGGGAATTCATTCTCTAACTCCAGCTCATAGGCTTGAAGACCACCGTTGAAATTATCAAAGAAGTAAACATAAACTGCAGCCACACCTATTGATGTAGAAGATGTAGACCCTGCATAAATCAACTCTGGTAGGCCATCATTGTCTAGATCAATGAACTTAGCTTTAGCATTAACCAAAGGCTTGAAATAAATTCCTGAGTAACCAAAGTCTACATAACCCTCGAAATCATTTTCCTCTATATGACTTTTATTAGCATTATATATAGTTTTAATATTTTGAACTCCTGATAGATTAAGACGGCCACCGAAATCGTCTCGATCGTCTTCAGTGTTTACGCCAACCAAAATCGCAGCACCATCATACTCACCTTGCATGATGAAAAATTCAACTCCATCCTCAGCTCGAAAAGTATCTTGGCTTCTTAAGACGAAAACCAAGTTATATATTTCCTCATCATCAGGAACCCCATAGAATTCTCTGATACTCGTTGGAATATCTAACTTATAATAATTTTCAGCAACCATCTCTAATTTTGGGTTAACATCATTATCTCCATACTCACCTATTTGATAACTAAAATCATATGGGAACTCTGCCTCCAAATCATTTAGATTAGTCTGAACGCCAGTGTGGACATAAATGTCTCCTTGATATCCAGCTAATCGCTGATTACCTAAGTTAAGATCAAAGTAAATCGTAACTGGCTCGTCGCTGAAAGCTTCATAAGGATCCATCCTGGCTACAGACTCGCCTGCGGCGCCTGACATACCAACTCTACCAAGGAAGGTGATCCAATAACCTTCCCCCCAATCCATAGAGACCATTAGGGTGTTTTCATCGAGCATTCTATAAGTATATGTGCGTTCGGTTATGGTATTGGGATCAATCAGAAGATTACCGGCTAAATCAGCCATTTCTCCTCCATTATAGGCCTTAGGTAGGCCAATGTATGCACCTACCCCCGCTACGCTAAGTTTTGCATCAGTAACATTATACAGTCCCTCTTCAGAAGGTAAAGTTGCTTGGTAATAAAACTCTCCATCAGGATTAATACCTATTCCATTCGCATCCGAAGGGTTTCCACAGTATCCAGTGCTCGTTGTATCTCCTGATTGCCAATTTTCTATCCAAGTATCTTCTTGAAAATCAATACTAAATGATCCATCTGCACCAAATGTATATATGTCATCAGTATAACATTCTCTCATATCTCCATCTTGTCCTAGCCACCACCAATTATCCTCCAGATTTGGTGTTAGTTCATAAGGATTAGGTCCTACCACAAGACTTCCCTCGAATGGCAATACACGCCACTCACCTATTAGCAAGTTAGTTGTCCAATTAAAAGGCTCATAATCTCCATTATCATCAAAACCATCATCAAAGCCGTCATCAAAATCATCATCATCACCAAAATCTGCAGCTTCCTTCTGATCGCTGTAATTTATATATAAATTAGCAAGTGTTCTTGTTTCGTCATTTGGATCTTCCCCCGTCATGAAAACATCAAGTGATCCATCACCATTCACATCGGCCCAATCGAAATCTCCTTTGGTAATCCAATCGAAATCGAAAATTTTTCTAAAGCTTCCCGCATTATTAGCAAGTAAGCCTAGCTCGTATTGGTTGTCAGGATTCTTGCCGAATATTCCTAAATCAAAATCTCCATCACCGTCAAAATCTGAAAACTTCAACGAAGCATCCTCTCCTGCAGGTAATTTATTATCCACAATTCCTCCTAAATTCAACTCTTTCCAAGCATATTTCATTTCAAATTCAATAAATTGACTGAATTTCGATGCATTGTAATTTGCATCAACTGCCTGCACTGAAAAGTAGTATTTTCCAGGATCTAATTCTAAATAAAGAAAGTCTTGCAGGGCTGCTGACGGCTTAGCTGTCAGTCTAACACCCGTTTCTAGGTTACTCTCTGTGGTAAATATATTTGACTGGCCTGTCTTATCACCTAAAGCAATAACATAAGATATACTTGCTTTTTCGGTATAATCGTCATTTGCACGGTCCCATGATAATCTTACTTTTCCGAAACCGAAATCTGAAACAGTTAAGTTTGCAGGTACACTTGGTGCTTGATTAACTATATTACCTGTATTATTTTCAAACAACTGAGTTATGCTTGTAGTGGTAGTTTTTCCACTGATGAACACGTCCATATCTCCGTCAGTATCAAAATCTGCCCAGCGAACACTCGACTGCATAACCGAGTCAAATGGAGTTTGAACTACGAAGAAACTTCCTCCTGCCTGCGCATACAGCACTGTGGTAGGTACCGCGTTTTTATCTTTTCCGGAAATTAGGGCGTCAAGGTCACCATCATTATCAAAATCAATTAAGTCAATATCTCCATCGGCAAGAGATTGTATCTGCTCATTATCCCTAACGTTGAAATCAATGTAAGCTCTCAATGAATCTATGGCGTAATATTCGTTTGTAAATACTCGAGTTACATTTTCTCTTACGTCGTTACCCTGACCTGAAATACCAGTCGCAATAATGTCTAAATCTCCATCTGCATCGAGGTCTCCCACCGAAATACTAGCCTCTCCTAGTCTTAGTTGCTCTGAATAATCGTATGTGCTTCCAGTCAAGCCAGCGCGTGTATTGCTAATGATTCCACCTACAGGATTATCACCTTTACCAGTTCCAGCATAAATAATTTCTAGATCACCATCGTTGTCGAGATCAGCAAACTCTATGTCTCCCTTGGTAAACCCTTCTTCATAGAATTTATCATTTCTTTCAAATATAACGTCCCCACCCGAGGAGTTATATTTGTTTTCATAAAGATTCATAATATAGTCAATTTGACCTTCATTCACAGTCAAACCTGCCAAAACCATATCCAGATCTCCATCAGCATCTGAATCTCCAAATGCCAAAGTAGCATCAGTTACTCCATCAATACTTGTTCCGTTTTCTATTTTTTGCAGCGCGCCCCTACCGTCGTTCTTGTAGATATTTAATACTGTTGACGCATTGAGATCTTTTCCTGTAACAACCAAATCCAAGAAACCATCATTGTCGAAATCTACCCAGCCCAAATCTCCTTCAGATTGACGAACAAGTTGAACTTCAGAGTCTACAAACACACCCGAGTCATTTCGATAAAGTATTGTTTGATACCCTTGAGAGGTCCCCATTATAGCCAAGTCTAAATCTCCATCACGATCATAATCCCCCCAGGCCACATTACCATTTGCAATTCCTGGTATCGCTTGATCCATTTTCTTAAATGGTTCAGTAATTGAAACGGTTTCTACAGCTGAAAATGCTGAGGTATTACCAAATTTATCAATTGCTTTTACCTTAAAGTAATAGGCATCTGAGAGATCATAAGCATCAAATACCTGTCTTTTTGATTGCTGAAAGCTTTCAAAGCGATCTGGAAATAATGGATATCCAGATGCATTTAAATTACCCTTACTTAAATTAAAATTGTCAGCACCAGTACCTACCTGGGCAGCGTAACCAATTTTCCCTGTATTGGTATCTGACCATTTAAGCTCTACCTTATAACCATTATTCTGACCAGCCAAATCGGTAGGTGAAGTCAAAGCACCTCCTACAGTCATACTGGTATTGTTAATGAACCCAATGGTATTACCGTTATCAGACTGTCTAGTTCGTCCGCTGATCACTACATCTACCCTTTGATCGGCGTTAATATCAATCAAATTGATAGAACTGATAAAAGAGAAGCTCGTTGCCTCAGTGGCCACTTGGGAAATGTATTGATCTAAACCTCCGTTTGCATTTTGCAAGTAGAAATTGAGTATCGCCTGTCCATTCCAAGTGTCAGATGTGTTACTTCCTACACCAACGATATCGTTGAGCCCATCGTTATTAACATCTGCTATCGCAAATGAGTTGGTAATCGGCATGCCCTCTAACTCAAAGTCTGAATAAGTGAGCTCGGTATTTGTTTGGTTTTTATAATTAACAGGAAGTAGCGTAGTCAAATTTTCCGAAGCTTTTTTCAGGTTCTGAAAGAAATCTCCCGATTTTGATATTTCCATTTTAAGGAAACCAATCTCTCTAGTTCGGAAAGCATCTGACCAGTAATCATTGTCAGTAGTGTAGGAAAGCATGACTGTGTATTTTGATGAATCTTCCCCAAAAATCTGCATATCAAGAATGCTCTTATCTGCAAAACTGTTAAGATAATATCCTTGAACAGCACCACTGCTTTTAGATTCTAAAGCATACAATGCACTCCGTGCAAGGCCTGAGCCATCCATATTGATAGCAATCAAATGATCTGTATCTCCATCTTTATCAGGATTAATATAGGTATGTGCCATTCCTCGGTATCCACTTCTGCCGCTTGCATCCATTTTTGACCAGAATAGTGGACTCCCTCCTTTATACTGTACACCATTTTCTTCAGTATCTTCCCCACGTAACCAAAGAGCAGTAGTATCATTAAAATCATCCGATTCGATAGAGAAAAGTCCTATTCCCCCATCATAATCACCCCAGCTATTCGCATATCCCGTAATCAACTCATCTCGACCATCTTGGTCAATATCAATGGGTATGTTCGTCGCGGTAATTCCGTTATTCACATCTCCTCTAATGGCCAGAGGAAGCCTAGTGAAAGACTCACTGAAAACGCTCACGGAGGAGTTCTCATCAATATTCATTAACGTAGAATAGGGTTTGGGAGGCCAATCACAGCAACCACTTGACGCTATCATATCCGGCTTACCATTACCATCAAAATCACTAATGACTATGCTAGACTCATTTTCGAGCGTAAACGATTTGAAATTATTATTGTCTAAATCAAAAATCTTTAATGAAGCAGCTTGCTCTCCCGATCCAGACCAGAATCTTCTCTTATATCCATAGGCTTCTGGCTTCACATCTGTATCCATATTGATCAAATGTACCTCATTAAAGAAATCATCGATCAACTCAGTCCCTGTGGCAAAATCTAGTCCCTCGACAGTGAAAGCTGGTGAGCTTGCCACAGCAGACACTACGAACTTGCTGTCAATATTTTGAATAGAGACGCTATAGGTCCCTTTCTCCAAGAGATATTGTAATTCCTTACTTCCAGCTCCTGTATAAACTAGGCCACTTACATCGGCAACTCCCCCTGCAGTGCTTGTGGTATATAAGGTATTGCAAATATTCCCACTACATATTTTAATGTTGTAATAATCGGAACTGGTTGTAAAATTGATTGTTACTTTACTTCCTGCAATGGTAATCGTTGGCACGCTCGGTGCTGATAAATTATTTGTAGGTGTAACTATATAAGTGTTGGTAAACATGGCTAGCCTGTTTCTACCATCGCCACTATCTCCTCCTGTTCTTCCTGCAAATGCCATATCCAAGGCAGCGCCACTGTTGAGCCTACCCAAATCATAGCTTATCCTTGAATCCCATGGGTTCATACTAAAGGTTTCTGAGGAATAATATCCCTTCTTCTGCTCAAGCTCACCAGCAGCATTTACGTTAAACAACCCGGGCACAAAATATCGATCCCATTCCCCTCCATTTTCAGTGGATACAAGTGCTACAACACTTACAGTGCTATCCTTTAAAACGGCTATTTTGGGAGCAAATACGGCACCATAATAATCAGAAACAGAAATAATCGAATCGGTTGAAATTCTTAAGTTTAACGGCACCTCAGTCCAAGTGCTATCGTTATTAGTTAACTCAAATCTTTTTAAAGCACCACTGGAAGTATTAGCTTTATTTGGCGTATAAGCAACTAATAAATCTCCAGCGCCATCTCCATCAAGGTCACCAAAAGTCAAGGTTAAGTCTTTGTTCGAATTATCATCTTGACCTGTTCCTGGAAGCTGATTTATAATTGAAAGAGCTTCATTGTATACAAGATCCCCATCTTCCTGTAAATAGACGAAGAGATCTTGCGATTGACTTTGACCATTCCATCTTCGCTCTAAAATCAAATCAGTTTTAGTATCTCCGTTAATATCCGCCAAAAAAGCATTATTAAAATCGCCCAGCCATTCGTTATTAATATCATTTAACTGTTTTGAGCTCACTCTCGGCCCATCAGTGAGATACTCATATATTGTAATACCTGACCAGTCTCCGATTACTCCATCAACGCGACCATCACCAGTTATATCACCCCATACCATTCTTGAAGCTCCTTCAGTATTTATTCCATTATCATCATATTCCTTGGTGGGAGCAGCAAATACGCCCGAACCATTATTAATTAAATAGGCCGTTTTACTTGAATTCCCAATGACTAAATCTAAGTAACCATCTTGATTAATGTCAAGAGGTTTAGCAAATGAATATTCACTCCAATCTTCATGCAATGTAGTTGAAGTACTATCTGCTGCATTGAAAAGCTTAACTATAGAGCCATCATCATCATCTTTCCTTGCAATGTAAGCTACCTCATCTACCCCATCATTATTAGAGTCAAACATATCGACATAGGAATAGTAACAACAATGAGGGCTTAAATCAGTCGCGAAATAAGGCGCAAATATCAAATCCGGTTTGTCTAGTGCATTTTCATAAGGCCCAATATCAGGTTTAGATCCTGCGGGACTAGGTCTAGAATTACCTTTAATATCAAGAAGATCATTTGATACGATACCTGCTCCAATCAATACACTCGAAGAGGTCAGTTGGTAATCGTTATTTGCCTCATCGGCAAAAGCGGTGCTAGCACCTACCAAATTATTGGCTCCATACTTATCAATTTCATAGTCTAGGTGAACATTACTGTTAATCAAATTATTTTGTATGGTTAATTTACTTGGCTTAGTAGCACCCCATTGTGCAACAGAATTTTCCAAGAATATTGAGTTTTGAACTATCCCAGTATAATTTTCAACATCTTGAAAGTTGAAGCCCTTTTCTATCAAAGAGTGATTTACCGTATATTCTCGAACATTTCCTATTCTCACTGAATGATCGCATCTTGCCTCATTCTCGTAAAAAATACTATTGAGTACCGTCAATTTATCTAAATCATAGATCATCAAGCCACCCGCCGTACAATTATTATCTCCTAAAGCATCATTTTCGTAAACTTTGGTATTGCTAACAGAAAGTTCTTGCGACCAAAATACTCCCAGACCAGCACCATCTCCATTTTGAACATCATTATTGTAAATACTCGAATTGGAAATACTAATTTTCTTTGCATCCTCAGCAAAGACTCCAGCAGCATTCACCCAATCGGATTCACTAACTTGATGGTCATAAATATGTACATAATCGAGATCTACCGAAGATTCGCTTATGGCAACTCCCGAACCTTTCACACTTTTTTGCTTAAGGTTAATCATCCCAAAATACGCCCAGCCCGCATCAGCGGCTACCATTTTGTTCCAAATAGTCTCACTATCTACCACAATGACCGTAGCTTGAGGGATATTTTCAGTTACATTTTGGACGGCATCGGCATAAGTAAATTCTGGACCAGCTGTATAAAAAGAGCGGGATCCATCGGTAAATCGCAAATTAGCCTCATCGTAGGGAAATGTGAAGGTCAATACATTGTTGTCAGCCAATGATATCGCGTTTGAGAGTGTAATATTATTTTGATCAGCTACAGCAGTCACAGTCACTGTTCCAGATATTCCTGTTCCCGTTACAATATCTCCAACCTCTATAGTCCCTTGATTATTATCTAAAGCCACAGTTCTCGAACCACTAGTGGAATTATTTACTGCAGCCGTGACTGTTGGAGCTTCAATCCAAATAGGAGTACAACAGAAACCATCACCCTCCGCTATTGCTTTTGAATTATCTCCTCTCAAGACTCCGCTAGGATTTTCATCTCTATCATCTGATACTATTTTTTGATTATCAGATTCCCAATCAATGACATTTATCACAGCATCAGGGACAACTGTTCCATCTTCGTATACCCAACCTCTACTTGAACCACCTTCATCTGTATTAATGCCTCCACTACCTTGTATGGCGAGTCCTCTAATAGTTACTCCTTCCGTGTCTAATATTGATACGACAGAACCTCCATTAAGGGTCCCTTTTATGACTGTCTTTTTTATATCTGCATCACTCATTCCTGAACTAAATGATGTTGACTGAATGGTTAAGCCCTCATTAATTACTAGATTTTCAGTATAAATACCCTCCCCAATCTTGATGGTATCCCTATTTTGAGCTGCTAAAATAGCTTTACCAATGGTGGCAAAAGCAGTTGATGTGGAAGTACCATTGTTAGTATCATCTCCGGTCTTCGAAACGTAGAATACGCCAATAGATCTGGATATAGTCAATGTGAAAAACTCCGTAAGCGAAGCAGTAAAAGTTAATACCACATTATCAGCTAAAGATTGAGCGCTAGAAAGAGTAATGTTATTTTGACTTGTAACCTTTTCCACCCTTACAGTACCAGATATTCCCGTTCCCGTCACAACATCGCCCACTTTAATATCTCCGGCATTATTATCTACAACCAAAGCAGTCGCACTGCTAATCGGACCATTCACGCTCGCAGTGGACGTACCTACATTACTACTCTCAAACTTAATAGATCCCTTATCATCAACTGAACCCTCTGCTAAAATGTATAATGTACTCTCACCAGCTACAAGTGTATGCGGAGAGCTTAAATCTGAATAGGAACCATCGGTATTTTTCTTTTGAATTTTTAATGAGCTTGCGTTTGAAGTTGAAAGGTTAAATTTTGTGTAGTCTAAATCGTTATCAATATCTTCGAAAATTTCTTCAATGGACACAGCCAGACGGGTACCTTTAGGAAGTAATTGGTCGGGAATGGAATTAACAATAGTAGCCTTATCATCCACATTGTTCACAACAATAGTAATTGTATCTTTTACGGTTCTAAAACCACTTGTAACGCTCACTGGGAGCTTATAAGTACCAATTTTATCAGCTTGACTAGTGAATGTAAACTCATCATCTGCCACCTCGTAGGATAATAAAACAATGTTATTAGTGTCATTTTCGATAAATCCATTAGGATTGTCGGTAAGAGAGTCAGCCAAATAATCAGCAAAGGTCACTTTAATAGAATCTGGATCACCATTGTCAGAATCTGCAAAAAGTACATTAGCCTTTTTGTTAAAGCTTGCAAAATCTTCGTTAACCGTGATAGGATCCTCAGCATCAACCAAAGCAGGTGCATTGTCAATAACTAATTTAATTGTCTTGGTAAAACTTTTGCCACTGGCTTCTGCTGTTATATGAACATCTGCCGCATATTTATTGTCAGCCCCAACAGCAATGGTGAATTGTCCATTACCAATATCAGTTACCATTGAGGTGTCTAAGTTATTATAGCCAGAGGCAGTATTTGATAAGTTGGTAAAAGAAATGGCCAACCCATAACCATCATCATCCACATCCACAAAACCATTAACGCAGTCAATTAAAATATTTTTATTCGCCGTTAATTGATTACTGATGTAATCAGCAAACCTGTTATCAGGATTTAAGGCTGGCGCATCATCCACAGCTGTTACAATTACACTAATGAGCTGACTCAATGAGGTTTGATCAACTGTATTGGTAGCCGTAACTTCAACAGATGCTTGACCATAACCATCCTTTAAAGAACTTATTGTTAAAGTGTCATTAGCCACCGTCGCGCTGATCGCGCCATTAGCATTAATTTTATTTAGTTTGAAACTCAATGAATCATTAGATTCAAACAATGAATTCAATGCATACTTGGCGTCTGCAAAGTCTTCAGCAAAAGTAAGCGTATCATTACGTGATCCATCGTCTTTGATGGAATTAAAACTTATTGTAGCTTGCGCACTTATTTGCAATGTTGTAATGAGAAAACACAGACCGGTCAAAAAACGGTAAGAAATGATGGTTTTAAATAGTGTCATAGTGGATTTATTTTTTCTTTAGAAATGAATAATTGGTCAAACATTACTTTTCTTGTAGATTGTAAAGCTACAAACAAAAATTTATTTCAGGTAATAAAAGATTATCTTTTCTTCATACTTTAGCAGAATGAAAAGGTAACCTCAAGAACTCAAAAAAAAGATTATTTAATTAATATGAATAGACATTTTAAGGCAGCCGTGATAAATTGAACAACAATCGAAATGAAGGTTTTCATCGTCTCCGTTTTCCTGCTTTACCAATCAGCTGATACCTTACTAGATATCGGCTACGCGCAGTACAAACAAGGAATTCACGAAGAGGCCATAAAAACATTCAACCAAGTAATTGATTTAGATCCAAATAACCCTGAAGCATATTTTCTCCGAGCCATGAGCTTTCAAAGTATTCAATGGACTGAACTTGCAATAGCTGATCTTAAACAAGCAATTATGCTGAAAACAGATTATGCCGAAGCTTTTCAACAGCTGGGTTTTATCTATTTAATAGAACAAGTACCTAATTTGGCTATCGAAGCATTCAATAAGGCGATCTTATTAACGCCCGAATTAGCTGAATTATATATCAATCGAGGCAGTGCACAATGTATGCTGGGCAATGGAAAAAAAGCAAATCAAGATTATCAAAAGGCCCGAAAAATGGGCATAAACTATGCTGAGTATATGAACTGCGATCAGTAACTCTCATGCTTAAAAAAGATTTTTTTATACCATTTCTATAATTTGTAAAATCGACATTCGACAACATTAATTTTCAAAAAATTTTATGATTTATTGAAATAATTTACGCCCAATAAGAGTACAGACGTTAATTTTACCAAAACGGTCATTAAAGTATGAAATCATTTCAGATCCCACCCATTACCGATGTAGCATTAACTGAGGAAATTCGTGCTCTAAAAAAAAATAAAAATGCCGTTATTTTAGCACATTATTATCAAACTTCAGATATTCAAGATGTAGCAGATTTTGTAGGCGATAGCCTAGGTCTATCGCAGCAGGCCGCAAAAACTAATGCTGATATTATTGTCTTTGCAGGCGTTCATTTCATGGCGGAGACAGCTAAAATACTCAATCCAACAAAAAAAGTTGTTTTGCCTGATTTAGCAGCTTCCTGTTCATTAGCTGAGGGTTGTCATCCAGATGACTTTGCACAATTTTTAAAATTATATCCAGATCATAAAGTAATATCCTATGTAAATTGTTCAGCAGAGATCAAAGCTATGAGTGATGTGATTTGTACGTCATCCAACGCTGAACGAATTGTAAATTCATTTCCTAAAACTCAGTCACTCATCTTTGCACCTGACAAGAACCTTGGCCATTTCATCAACCAAAAGACCAAACGAAATATGGTATTGTGGGATGGTGCTTGTATGGTTCATGAAGCATTTTCAATAGAGAAAATATTGAAGCTACAAAAAGAACATCCCGATGCCAAATTTATTGCACATCCTGAATCTGAAAAACACGTTTTAAGTGTTGCCTCATACATTGGATCAACCACTGAGATGATTAATTACGCAGTAGATGATCCTACACAAAAATTTATTGTAGCCACCGAGGCAGGTATCTTGCATAAGATGCAACAAATGGTTCCAAATAAAACCCTTATTCCAGCACCAGCAAAAGAAGACAATCATTGCGCTTGCGCCGAATGTGCATTCATGAAAATGAATAGCCTCGAAAAACTATATTTGTGCCTAGAGGATGAATCTCCAGAGATAACAGTTCCAGAACAAATAATAACGCGGGCACAATTACCTCTGCGGAGAATGTTGGAAATTTCAAAATAGTTCATGCCAAAAACAGATGTATTAGTACTCGGATCCGGCATAGCTGGCCTCAGCTATGCTCTAAAGGTTGCCGAATGCTTTCCTGAAAAAAAAATTGTAATTCTGACAAAGAGTGATGAAAGTGAATCTAATACGAAATATGCACAAGGTGGTATTGCTACGGTCATTAACAACCAGGGTGACTCCTATGAAAAACATATCTCCGATACGCTCAAGGCCGGTGACGGTCTGTGTAATCTTAAAGTGGTTCAAGCGGTGGTGGAGGAGGGTCCCCAAAGACTCCATGAACTGATCAATTGGGGTATTAACTTTGATAAAAGTAAATTGGGAAATTATGATTTAGGTCTCGAAGGTGGGCACTCCGAACATCGTATTCTACATTTTAAAGATATTACGGGATATGAAGTGGAGCGCAAACTGATCATCAAAATCAAACAACAGCAAAACATAACTCTTTTAACTTCCCACTTTGCAGTTGATCTCATTACAGAACATCAATTGAAAAGCCAAAAGTCACAGCAAAAACTGAATTGTTACGGAGCCTATGTTTTTAATCAGAAAACTCAAGAGATAGTAACTTTTAAGGCGAAATGCATCTTGTTAGCTACAGGTGGAATTGGTCAGGTCTATCGAAATACGACTAATCCAATCATTGCTACAGGGGACGGCATTGCAATGGCTTACCGTGCCAAAGCAAAAATTTCAAATATGGAGTTTATTCAATTTCATCCTACTGCATTAGCACATCAATTTAGCCATGGCAGATCATTTCTTATTTCCGAAGCTGTTCGCGGATTAGGTGCCATTTTGAAAAATGAACAGGGCGAAGCTTTCATGCATAAATATGATGTGAGAAAAGAACTGGCTTCCAGGGATATCGTTTCACGTGCCATCGACAACGAACTAAAAATAAGTGGTGCCGATTTTGTTTACTTAGATTGTATGTCGATTTCCAAAAAAGATTTTATGGAAAATTTCCCCAATATTTATGCTCAATGTATAGATATCGGTATCGATATAAATAAACAAATGATACCAGTAACCCCTGCGGCACATTATCTGTGTGGAGGAATTGATGTAGATATTAATGGTTGTACTTCTATTCAACATCTTTATGCTTGCGGTGAATGCGCACACACTGGTCTTCATGGTGCCAATCGGCTAGCTTCAAACTCACTACTGGAGGCCCTTGTTTTTGCCCACCGATGCTTCAAAGAAACTATAAAGAATATTGAACAAATCGAAAATAAAATATCCATTCCGGATTGGGACGGTGAAAATACATTCGAAACCAAAGAACGCATTTTAATTACTCACAATCGAAAAGAATTGAAGTCTATAATGAGCGATTATGTTGGAATTATCCGAACTCATGAAAGATTAATGCGTGCTTCAAAAAGATTGAATGTCCTATTTGAAGAGACCGAAGATCTTTATCAAAAAAGTAAATTGTCTACGCCTTTATTTGAATTGAGAAATATGATTTCTACCGCTTATTTAATCGTTGAACAATCTATGAAGAGAGTTGAAAATAAAGGAGGATTTTACAATAGTGACTTGAATTGATAATAAAATTTGAAAATACTAAATTTTTTTTATTACTTCTTTTATTATCAGATTTGAACAAAAATTTAATTGGTTTTATTTTTCATAAAATAACCAAAAGTAAGGTGCAAATACAAAATGATCTTTCAGCTTAAAAATTATTTTAAAAAAATTGTCTTTTTTGAGGATTATAGCTTAGAATTGACCCTATTTAATTAGACGACCATGAGCAGTGAATTTCTGATATTAGTTGATGAAAATGATCAACAATGGGGTAAGATGGAAAAATTAAAGGTTCACCAACTAGGATTATTACATCGGGCTTTTTCCATATTTATATTTAACAGTGAAGGCAAAGTGCTTCTGCAACAGCGAGCTGCTGATAAATATCACTCAGCAAATTTATGGTCCAATACCTGTTGCAGTCATCCCCATTTTGGAGAAACATTGGCTCAAGCCACGAAAAGGAGACTTCAGGAAGAAATGGGCATGGACTGTCCTATTACTTTTGCATTTAAATTCATTTATAAAGTTGATTTTTCAAATGGCCTGTGCGAGTATGAATGTGATCATGTCTATTTTGGATATTCCGACGATCTTCCCCAAACGAATCCCTTAGAGGTCCAAGGTTATAAATACGTCGAAATTAATGAACTTCGAGAAGATCTTTCAAAAAATACTGAAAATTATACCGAATGGCTTAATATTTGTTTTGATCGGATAATTAGTCACCAGGGAAAACGTCAAAAAAGTGCTTAGAGTAGCTCTAAAAAATTTATCGTTAGATTTATAAATTGGTGGCCTTATTCCACCTACTAGAGCTTAAAATTTATGCCTGAATACGGAATTCCTATAATTTTCTTTTTGATCGCTTTTTTTTATGCATCAGTAGGTTTTGGGGGTGGCTCGAGTTACCTAGCATTGTTGAGCCTATTTTTAACTGAATTTCAGGAAATAAGAACCTTAGCACTATTTTTAAATTTGATCGTCGTAAGCATAGGAACATTTTTGTTCATCTGGAATGATGTCTTTAAATGGAGGTGGTTTTGGCCTTTTTTGATTATCAGTATGCCCCTTTCTTTTTTAGGTGCTCAGCTACAGTTATCTGAAAAAATGTTTTTCCTAGTCCTTGGTTGCGCTCTTTTAGGAGCGTCCTTTTTTATAGTCGCCCAATTACTTCAACAAATCAAAACCCAAAGACCTTTAAAAATGTATAAAAAAATAATAATAGGAGGTGGAATTGGGCTACTCTCTGGCATTTCAGGTATTGGTGGAGGTATTTTTCTTTCTCCAACACTAAATTTGGTGGGATGGAAAGATGCGCGCATCGTTGCCGCACTCGCATCCATTTTTATTTTTTGCAACTCCCTTGCCGGCTTGGGTGGACTCATCGCCTCAAATACTTTTAGCTTAAAAATGTCTTTGACCCTTCAATTGACCGTAGCAGTCGCAGCAGGAGGTACTTTAGGATCTTTTACCGCTAATAAAAAAATAAATACTCGCACGATTAAATTGTTTACAGCAATTTTGATTGCTTACGTCGGCCTCAGATTGATCTTGCTGCACGGTTGGGAATTTAATATCTAAATGTTTAAATATAGGCCGAAGGTTCTTTTTGAAAAGAAGCATGACACCCATCACAGCAAAAATAGACTTGCTCGCCTTCATATTCCACCACATGTTTTGCTGAACTTTTTGAAACTGGTATTTTACATACTGGGTTGATATATAAATCACTGGATAAATTTAGATCTGAAGGCATGGATGAAGTCATAGGACCTGTTTTTACCCTACTCAGCTGAATTATTTCAGCCAAAATAGAAATTGCCACCTCAGCAGGTGTTTTGGCATTGATGTCAAGGCCAGCTGGTGTTTTAACTTTAGTCAATTGTGCATGTGAAACCCCTTTTCTCTTTAAGGCCATCAATACTGCATTGGCTTTCCTGCTGCTCGCAACAAAACCTAAATACTGAGGATCTGTCTTAATTGCCCTCGCTAAACCTTCCTCGTCCCCTTCTCCTTGCGTACAAACGACTACGTATTGATTAAGATGTAAATTTGGATCAAATCCTTTAAGCATTTCTCTTTTACTAGCTTTATCAAACATCTCTCCCTCTATAAGATCTGATATTACGGTTACCTTAAATCCCGATAGGACTCCCAACTCACACAAAGCTTTAGCTATGTGTGATCGTCCAAAAATTTTTAATTCAAGTATTGGCATAATTGGTTCAATATAAACTTCTAACGACCCGCCACTCATGCATGTCATTTTATAATTTTTAACTCCTGATTGCTCGGGTGCATCTAAAGCTGTTTGTATACGCACTAGCCTTGAAGTTCCTTCTTCAAGAGCAGCCAAAGCCTCTTTGACAACAATACCTCGGGTACATCCTCCCCCTATCCAACCCTTTATCTCCCCACTCTGGGTAATCAATGCTTTATCCCCTGGTTTTCCTGAGGTCGGTGCTTCTCTACGCACAATTGCGGCCATCACGACCGCCTCTTGCTTTTTTTGATAGAATTCTAGATTTTTAATCAATGATAAATAATTATGCATGCGATAAGATCTTTTCTAATTCCATCAAACTAGCTAAATTATGTGCCGAAAGAAAGTCATCCACAGCGGGAAGTGCTGCTTTCATTCCCTTGGCCAAAGGCTCATAACCTTTCATCCCCTTTAAAGGATTCAACCAAACTAGTTTTCTCGTTCTTAATTTAATTTTGTTTACTTCATTAAACATTACTTTCGGATCTCCATCATCTAGGCCATCACTCAAGATGATAGTAACACTTCGGCCGTTTAATACTAGCTTGGAAAATTGATCATTAAATGATCCTAAACACTCTCCTATTTTAGTCCCTCCTGACCAATTGGTCGCTCGATCACTCATTTGCATCATTGATTCCATCAATTCATCTTCTTTCAATAAATCAGTAATTCGAATCAAATGAGTGCTAAAGATGAAGGCCTCAATATTCTTAAGGTAAGATTTTAATGACCAAATAAATTTTAATAAAAAAAATGAGTACTTGTCCATCGAACCACTCACATCCAATAAGATAACCAATCTTGTTTTTTGAATTTTTCTTTTCCTGTAACTCAAATTAATAATTTCATCTCTTGAGCTGATATTTTTCCTTATTGATTTTCGAATGTCTATTTTCCCTCTTTTTGTATGCGTCAATCTATGTTTTAAACGGGTATTCAATTGTCTCAAAAGTTTTTCAATCAGATCCTCAAATTGAGCTAAGTCGACCGATTTGATTTTTGAAAAATCCGTTTTTTTAAGCTGATCAATATGACTTACCCCTGAAACGCTTTTAGCTTCTTGATGAGTTGCCTCCTCTTTTTGATTTTTGTTTTTCACCCCCATCATAACCAAAGAGGCTCTCGTATTCTTGGCAATATTGGACTTCCCCTGTTCCTGAATTTTATGTGAATACTGATGATTTCGCTTTTTCCAGTATACCTGAAAGCATTGATCAAAAATGACCTGCTCCTCGAAATCCTTACAAAACAATGATTTCAAGCTATAATAAAATGATTGAGGATCACGTATGAAACCTAGTTGCGCTGCTTTTACTCCTTCTTTTGTGTGATTTAAACCGACAGAAAGACCATTTTGTCGACACATTTCACTGAAACCTGCCATAGATGATCTCACTGAATAATGATTTGTGAAATGGCTTAATTCCATAGCTAAGCTGAAATATCTTCTAAAATATTAGTTATTGAATGCCTAATCTCATCGATATCTTTTTGAGACTTCAAGATACAGCCTAACGTGGAATCAATCGATTCTTGCGTTAAACTCGTTGTATTTAGTGTTATCAGTGCCCGAGCCCAATCAATAGTCTCAGCAACACCGGGAGTTTTCTGCAAATTTTGGCCTCGAAGGTATCCTATGAACTTAACTAATTGTCGAAGCATCACAACTTCTCCACCAACACGTTTCTCTAAAATTGCCAATTCTTTGTCAAATGTTGGGAAATCAACCCAATAATACAAACATCTTCTTTTCAAGGCGTCGCTTAAATCTCGAGTACGATTAGAGGTAAGTATAACCACCGGTTTATGTTTGGCTTTGATCGTTCCTAATTCAGGAATAGAAATTTGAAAATCTGACAAAAGCTCAAGTAAAAAAGCCTCAAATTCTTCATCTGCTCGATCAATTTCATCAAGAAGCAATACTGCTGGTTTATCTGACGTAATTGCCTTAAGTAAGGGACGCTTTAGTAAAAATTCATCACTAAAAATAACTTTCTCTTGCTCTTGTGCCGAAATCTTACCTTTTTCATTCAGTTTGATGTGTAATAGTTGCTTTTGATAATTCCACTCGTAAACTGAAGTACTTACATCCAATCCTTCATAACATTGCAATCGAATCAATTCATATCCCCTATAATGGGCAATGATATTTGCTACCTCTGTTTTTCCAACACCGGGTGGACCTTCTAAAAGTAAAGGTTTTTCCATCATCAACATTAAAAAAATAACTGTTGCCAGCTCTTCCTCCACGACATAGTCGAGTTGATCAAATCGATAAATCAACTCTTTCACCTCTGGTATCATATGTTTAGGTCATTTTTTAAAAAGTCCTTTGACCACAGATCCCATCACCGAACCTGCCTTTAAAGAATTATCTACTTCTGCACCAGATAATAAGTTTTTGAAATTGTCAACAAATTGATCCATCAATTGAGCCGATACATCATTAATAAGTCTGGAACCAAACTGGGCCAATGTGCCTTGTATATTTACCACCATTTTAAAATCTACCTCAGTCCCTTCATCCCTTGTCACCGCACTTCCATTCATAGTCATTTCAGCGTTTCCTTTTCCTTTGGAATCCAATCCTTTACCTCGAAGTAACATTTTATGCGCATCATTATCCATTTCTGCAATGGTAATTTCTCCATCATATTTTGTTTTAATGGGACCAAATTTCAAAGTGACCTCACCTTTATAGTTTTTGTCATCTATTTGATCTGTGATAGTAGCTCCAGGAACACAACCAGAAATCTCCTTTGGATTACTTAAACTTTTCCATACTTTCTCTATAGGTGCCTCTAAACTAAATTTTTTTGTAATTGTTGCCTCCATAAACGATTTGAATTAAATAATGAACCGGTTCCCAAATGAGAACCGGTTCATTACAAGTAAATTATTTATTTAAATTATAATTCTTGGATATGCTTATCTAACACACCCTTTTCTTTCA
Organism: uncultured Marinoscillum sp.; assembly: GCA_902605755.1. Taxonomy (GTDB): domain Bacteria; phylum Bacteroidota; class Bacteroidia; order Cytophagales; family Cyclobacteriaceae; genus UBA4465. The sequence continues at coordinate 18,575 of CACLDR010000026.1, forward strand.
ACGCTTTAAAAATTTTATAAGGCGTAATCGGGATATCCAAATGGGTAATGCCATATGGCTTCAATGCATCTATGATGGCATTAGCAATAGCTGGAGGAGCACCAACGGTAGGGGACTCTCCAATACCTTTAGCTCCAATAGGATGATGAGGTGATGGAGTAACCGTATGTCCAGTCTCCCAGCTTGGTGACTCCACCGCAGTAGGTACCAAATAATCCATCAATGTCCCATTCAAAATATTTCCATCGTCATCATAAATCAATTCCTCATACATCGCCGGTGCAATTCCTTGTGTCAATCCACCGTGAACCTGACCTTGAGCAATCATTGGATTGATAATATGCCCTGCATCATCTATCGCGACAAATTTCCGAACTTTTATCTCAAAAGTATCGGAATCGATATCTACTACGCAGATATACGCCCCAGATGGAAAAGTAAGATTGGGAGGATCATAATAATGTGTTGCCTCAAATCCTGCTTCCATTCCTTGCGGATGATTAGTATAGGAAGCAAAAACTATTTCTTGAATAGTTTTTGCTTTTTCTGGTGCTCCCTTTACGGAAAACTTCCCAGGCTCCCATTCCAAATCATCCTCAGATACTTCAAGCAAGTGGGCAGCTATTTTTTTCGCTTTATCCCTTAGCTTTCGGGCAGCCACAGCTGCGGCAGCCCCCGCAGTAGGTGTACTTCTGCTAGCATAAGTACCCAGTCCATATGGTGCGGTATCTGTATCTCCCTCTTCTATTTGTATATCCTTCGCAGGAATTCCTAATTCCTCTGCTATAATTTGTGCATAGGTTGTTTCATGCCCTTGACCTTGAGACTTCGTTCCAAACCTCGCAATCGCTTTACCCGTTGGATGAACCCTGATCTCAGCACTGTCAAACATTTTGATACCTAAAATATCAAAATCTTTGGAAGGCCCAGCACCGACTACCTCAGTAAACGTGGATAATCCTATACCCATCAGCTCACCTTTCTTTCTCTTTTCCGCTTGCTCTATTCTTAGGTTATCATAATCTACCGCTTTCATTGCTAATTTTAAACCTGCCTCATAATCTCCACTATCGTACTCCCAACCAGTCGGGGAATGATAAGGGAATTGATCTTTTTTGATAAAATTCTGAAATCTCAAAGCAGCTGGATCTTTACCTATTTCATGGGCATATCTGTCCGTCATTCGCTCAATAGCATGCACAGCTTCGGTTACCCTAAAAGAACATCGATAAGCTACACCACCAGGTGGTTTATTCGTATATACGGCATCTGCTTCCATGAAAGCATTGGAATAATCATAAGATCCTGTAGCAATCGAGAACATTCCTGTTGGAAACTTCGATGGATTGGCAGAGGCATCGGTATATCCGTGATCTGCCAACACTTTCATTCTAGTAGCCAGGATTTTCCCATCCTTTGTCCCAGCAAGTTCAGCAGTTATATGATAGTCCCTTGCAAAAGAGTCTGCCTGTAAGTTTTCACTTCTATCTTCAATCCATTTTACCGGTTTTCCAATTAAAAATGAAGCGGCTATAGCAATGACATATCCAGGATAAACGGGAACCTTACCACCAAATCCACCACCAATATCCGGAGATATAACTCTTACTTTTTCTTCGGTTAAGCCAACATGTCCAGCAACTAATGCAATGACCGTTCTGATGGCGTGTGGAGCTTGCGTAGTCATGTACATGGTAAGATGATTCTCCACCTTATCATAACTGGCCACACATCCACAGGTCTCGATTGAGGCTACATGTATTCTTGGAATATGCATTTGCTCTTTGACTGTAACCTCTGCATTTTGAAATATACGTTCAGTTTCTTCTTTTTGTCCTACCTCCCAATGCCAGATATGGTTATCCTTCTTATCCTCTTTATCTGAGCGCAATATGGGAGCATCCGAATCCAAAGCCTTAAAAGGATCTACCACGGGCTTCATCAACTCATATTCCACCTTTACAGCCTCGCGAGCATCACGAGCTATATATTTTTCTGTTGCAATTATTGCAGCGACCTCTTGTGCTTGGTACATGACCGTATCCACGGGTAAAACCATTTGCGTGTCAGACATCAAGGTAGGCATCCAATGCAAATTATATTGCTCAAGATCTTTTCCAGTAATTACAGCCAATACTCCCGGAATCTTCAAAGCTTCTGAACTGTCAATGTTTTTGATTTTGGCATAGGCATAAGGACTTCGGACAATATCCATATATAATGTACCTGGAAGCTTCACATCATCTGTATAGTTTCCTGTCCCGTGAACGAACCGATCGTCTTCTTTACGCTTCATGGAATGTCCCATGCCGCCAATTTCTTTTGATGTTTTACACCGTATCATTTTAATTTTTTTTAAATAATTTATTTTATTCAACAAATTCGGGCTCCGTAGAGGGCAATTCATCCCCTCTCAACTTAGCTCCTGCATATTTTATCGACTTAACTATATTATTGTAACCTGTGCATCTACACAAATTACCTGAAATACCCCATCGAATTTCTTCTTCAGTTGGGTCTGGATTTTTTTCAAGTAGCTCAATGGCACGAAGCATCATGCCTGGTGTACAAAATCCACAATGTAATCCATGATTTTCTTTGAATCCTTCTTGTATCGGATGTACCCCCTCAGTAGTAGCAATCCCTTCAACAGTAGTAATTTCTTTGCAAGCGGCTTGAACTGCCAAAAGAGTACAAGATTTTGCTGATTTACCATCAATTAAAATGGTACATGCACCACAACTTGAGGTATCACATCCAATATGAGTCCCTGTCATTCCAATGTTCTCCCTTATAAAATGGACTAATAGAGTTCTAGGTTCTACTTGCTCTGTAAATTCCTCCCCATTTATTTTTAATGTTATTTCTTTTTTCATAGTAATGTCAATTATTAAAAGCTCGCTGCTTTGCCTTATTAATCATTTTTTTAGTTATCGCCTTAATTATATGTCGCTTGTAATCTACATCTCCTCTAAGATCACTCGAAGGATTACAATCCTCAGATGCATATTGAGCTGCTGATGCAATATCTTCTTCATTAAGAGAAGTCCCTACCAGTGCCGCCTCTGATCTAACAGCTCTCAAAGGAGTTGGATTTACGTTTGTTAACCCGATACCCGCCTTAGTACATATCCTTTGTTCGTCAAATTCTAAGTGAACGGCAACACCACCAGTGGCATAGTCTCCAACTTTTCGTTCTACCTTGTGATAAGCATTTCCTGACAGTCCCATAGGAATGGGAATTGAAATTTCGGTAAGAATTTCATCTTCTTGAACAGCCGTGGCATAGAATCCATAAAAGAAATCATCAATACCCACGGTTCTTCTTCCATTTAATCCAGCAATTTCTACACTAGCATTAAGAGCAAGCATCACAGCCGGTTGATCATTTGCGGCATCTCCATGTGCTAAATTGCCACCCAAGGTACCAAAATTTCTCACTTGAGGATCGGCAATGAGCTTCGCCACATCTGCAAAAATAGGAAAGTGGTTCGCCACATCAATAGACTCTTCCGTTTCTACTTCACGGGTCATAGCTCCTATCTTTAGCATACCACCTTCAATTTTAAGATATGACAATTCAGGTACATTATTGAGGTCTATTAAATGTTCAGGTTCTGCAAACCTTAACTTCATCATGGGTATTAGTGAGTGGCCACCAGCAAGTATTTTGGCATCATCTCCCAAATCCTGTAGAAGTTTGAGTGCTTCATCCAAAGAGGACGGAGCAGTGTAATCAAACGATGATGGAATCATTTTTTTTTGAGGGGTTAGTTATGAATAAATAAAAATAATAAGCTTTTATTTTAAAATAATTTTAAAATAAAAGTCATTAAAATGTCTTTTTTAAAAATTTTACAAATAAAAGAAATTAGAAGTTAGTACAATTATCTTTCTAATACAAAAAAGAAGTTAATTTTATTCAAACTATTTCAATTACATTCACCTTGGTCAAGTGGGAAGAAATAAGTTGCCAGTAAGGATTGTTATCTAGGGCATAAAATAAGTTCCCATTGGTAGTTCCAAAAATCATGAAATTTTCTTTACGTTTAAAACTCTTTCTAAGTACAATGTCAAAGGCATTGGTAGTTGGCAAACCTCTGCTAGCACTTTTCCATGAATGCCCAAAATCCGAGGTCTCGAAAACCTCCAATTTTAAGTGCGGCGATATGCGACGCTGATCACTTTCAACTGGAATGACCCAACTTCTGCCTGCATTTTTTTCATCTAAAGCTAGCGAAAAACCATAACTCGATTTTCCTTTTTTTAAAAAAACTTCTGTCCATAATTTTCCTCCGTTTTTAGTAAAATAAATCCCACAATGATTTTGCTGCCAAAGGACATTAGGCGATTCAGGATGTATCAATAATTGATGAGGATCTTGACCGACCTCCACATTGGGGTTGGGCAAGTAAGTTGCTAATAATCCTTCATTTTTTGGCGTCCATGAAGCTCCATTATCCAACGATTCAAAAATACCTGCACAACTGATAGCAAGATATATGTGATTAGGATTATGAGGATTTACCTCTATAGAATGAATGAATGGGTAATCACTACCAGCTCCAAACCATTGACCTTCTTTTTGCCTACTAGAATGATACCAAAGTGGTTCATTTAGCTCAAATGATGCTCCGCCGTTAGTACTTGAAAACAAGCCTCCCGGCTCTGTTCCAAGCCAAAGTTTTACTGGATCAGCACCTCCATTTTGCATACTCCAAATGCCCTTGAGGTTTACGGGAGTTCCATCAGTCATTCTAAATCCCTGATATGAAGGCAATCTTACCTGTACCCAAGAAACTCCTTTATCATCCGAGTAATGAAGTTTTTGCCCCCAATGGCGATGTGTAATTCCTACCCACCATCTATCGGTGTGCGCATCAACAAAGATCATACTTATTGAAAATCCTAAAAAATGAAAGGCCAATTCTTTCGGTGCACTGTCTGTTAGAATTTCATATACTATTAAACCTTTAGAAGTTCCTATCAATACTTCCATTAACCTCCTGATAAAGCTTGAAAAATCAACACTTCATCTCCCTCGGTTAAGATATCTGATAAGGTATTACGATCTGTCATCATTTCATCTCGCACAAAAATGTTTACATGCTTCCTTAAACTCCCATCCTCCTCTAACAGATAATCTTGCATTCCCGGATAAATAGTTTCAATTGATTCGATGATCTCTTTGATAGAAGCCCCTTCAAATTCCTGTGCTCTTAAATCAGGAAAAAATTGCTTCAACGCAGATGTAAATTTTACTTTTATCAACTTAAAATATTAGGATTAAGCGTTTTCCTTAGCTTGTTAAAAATTGAGATAAAACTGCCATTTAACCAAATCCCCATTAATAATAGACCTGCACCTAAATTATAAAAATCAGATGATAGGATAAGCTGATGGATCAGTAATAAAAAGGCAAATCCAATCATGGCGACTATGAGAGCCAATATAGTACGCTGACCTCTCCAATTTAAGAAGAGCATTAAATTGATAAATAAGGCCAAAATAAGAGGAACGTAAGAAACCCAATTATTGGACATTAAATACATGTCAGGGCCGCCACAAATCGTTATAGCACTGGAGTAGGCCAAAACACAAAACGGACATTTTGGCAAAATTATCAATAAAAAAGTACTTAGCACCGAAGCGCTCCCTGCTTTATTGAAATTCTTTGAGGGGTGACAGTTGCAATTGTTTAACATATGCTTATTTTTAAAGTTAAGTAATAAAAAAACTTAAAACCTAATTGGTAATAGATTAATTATGACGGACTTAAATAAAATCATAAGTGATTGGAGCCAAAATGGTGCCGTCTTGGTCCTTGCCCGTGTGGTGAAAACTTGGGGCTCCTCTCCCCGACCAATCGGTTCTATGATGATTATTAATGAAGAAGGAAAAATTTCAGGTTCTGTAAGCGGTGGTTGCGTAGAGGGTGCGGTGGTTAAAAAATCGCAAGCTCTTTTTACTAAACATATTGGGGAAAAACTTTCTTTTGGAGTTAGTGATGAAGAAGCCTATTCCGTTGGATTATCTTGTGGAGGTAGAATTGAAGTTTATTTGCAGGCTGTTGACTTTTCGACAAATAAAGTTTGGAACTCACTCTTAAAAAGCAGGCAATCAAATCAATCATGTGTTTTAATCTCAAAATTAAGCAAAAATGAAAATTGGTTAATCGATGAGAACGGGCGGTTAAGAGGTACGTCACTTTCCCCCGTAATCATAAAAGAGGCCCGTACCGTTTTCAATGAAAGGGTTCATAAAACTTTTAACTTTAAGGGGCAAAACTATTTTATTCAAGCGTTTTCTCGAAAACCTACACTACTTATAATTGGAGTTGCACATATCACTGTAGATTTGGTAACAATAGCACACCTGCATGAGTTCGAAACCATATTAGTAGATCCGAGAGGTTATTTTACAAAAAATACACATTTTATTACTGAACCCACTCAAATTTACGCGGCTTACCCCTCCGAGGTGCTACACAAGGTAAAATTAGATCCTTATACCTTCTGTGCAATTCTTTCCCATGATCCCAAAATAGATGACAATGCATTAGAAATATTGCTCCCTTCTAAAGTTGCCTATATTGGTGCTTTGGGCAGCAAAAAAACTCATCAGAAAAGAATAGAGCGACTAACTAGTAAGGGAATTTCTCAAGATTTAATTTCAAAAATTCAAGCGCCGATAGGAACACCTATCAATGCCAAATCAGCTAAGGAAATTGCCTTATCCATCATGAGTGAAATTATTAAATTCCAAAATCAATTTGAGTAGTTAAATTAAAAATAGATCAGCATCAACTTCTTCTTTCCAAGCCAATAGACCTCCCTTCAGGTGTTTCAGGTTTGAATATTTAGCCCCAAGAACTA
>CACLDR010000027.1 GCA_902605755.1 uncultured Marinoscillum sp.
TCGACTACGATTAATTACAGAATACGGACAGCAGAAGCGTAAAGGAACCCCGATAAAAGTTCTTTGGGGAACTGCCAATCTATTCAATCATCCTAGATATATGAATGGAGCCGCAACCAATCCTGATTTTAATGTTGTCGCTTATGCCAGTGCTCAAGTAAAAAATGCCATAGATGTGACCATAGGGTTAGAGGGAGAAAATTATGTTTTTTGGGGTGGGCGAGAAGGCTATACGAGTCTTCTTAATACCAAAATGAAAAAAGAAATTGATCATCTGGCTCAATTTTTGCACAATGCAAAAGATTATGCAAGGAGTCAAGGCTTTAAGGGGCATTTCTTTATTGAACCGAAGCCTGCAGAACCCAGCAAGCATCAATATGATTTTGATACCGCATCGGTAATCAGGTTTCTGAATCAATATGGATTGACAGATGATTTTAAAATAAATATTGAAGTCAATCATGCGACGTTGGCAGGACATACTTTTCAACATGAACTCCAAGTGGCAGCTGATGCCAATATGCTAGGGAGTATAGATGCCAATAGAGGTGATTATCAAAATGGATGGGATACCGATCAGTTTCCCACAAATATTGGTGAAATTGTAGAGGCCATGTTAGTTATTACTCAAAATGGTGGAATCCGAGGGGGCGGTGTTAATTTTGACGCTAAGACGAGAAGAAATTCTACAGATTTAGCAGACATTTTCTATTCGCATATAGGTGGAATTGACACTTTCTCGAGGGCTTTAATAATTACTGAAAAAATAATTAAGAATACCGATTTCAATAATATAACTAACCAACGATATTCCAGCTTTGATACAGATAAGGGTAAGGCTTTTGAAGAGGGTACTTTAAATCTATCCGATTTACATCAAATAGCACATAGAAACGGTGAAATAAAACCATCAAGTGGTAAACAAGAGTTGCTCGAAAACATTATTAATGAATGTATCTAAACTAAGTTTATATGGAGGATAAAACCCCTAATATTATTTTCTTGTTTTTAAAGTATTGTTAATGTAATTACCAACGGCATCACCTTGATCTAAGCCATTGTCTATCGCCATCCTGTAATGTATCCCTCCATACAACCTCGAGAGCGCAGCTTCCTCCGAGGCCTGAAGAAAAGAGTCAAAAGACCTTCTAGGCAAGCCATATGCCATTTCACTAGTGTCTTCAAAAGAAAAATCATTACCCAATAGCTCCGTCAAGGTAAGGGCAGCAGCTCTTGATATAACGCTATGCCCACTGGTATACTCGGGGAAGGGAGGTGTCTGAAGTAATGGCGCCCAATCCTCATCAATATATTCATTGATTAAAGTTTCAGGTCTTACCACCACCGACCTCCATTTTTCATCCCAACAACTGATAAACGCATCGAATAATGAGATTGCCACTCGGGCATGGGCATGGATAGTCTCGGCATATGTAAAACCTGCTTGACTTGTTGCAATCGATGAAATTTCCATCCAATGTCCTCCTGGTGTGATTTTTTTGGTAGCAAACATAGCATGACCTCTGTGATGTGACACATAGGGATTACAGTCCCAGAATTTAGCAATGTCTTCTCCTTGATTTTCAACTTGACCTCCGATCGTGTAAACTTCCATTAATTCTTTAAAGAAAAGACTGTTTTCATCCATACTAAATAAAAGCGGTGGCTTGGGAATATATTGTTGTGCTGAATCTAATACCATCGTTCGTATTTTGTTCCAGTGCGGCTCAATACCTTCCATATAATCAGGTGGTGTTGGTTTCCAATATTGCGGTTGTGATCTTATAGAATACTTGAAATCTGTTCTTGTTTCTTTATAATGATCACCATCGGCCCATTTTAGTATGTGACTTGCAACCAGATCACCGTATTTTGTCGAGCTTTTAAGTACTCGTTGAGATAAGCCATCTACTTTTAAAGCTTGGTAGGTTTGATTCTGAAACTCATGCATTTTCTCCTCTGAAAAAATCAATTCGGTCCCCACCGTCAAAAATGCATGCAGTGCTGCTAAATGCATGTTTACCACAGGATCCTCATTTTTGGGGATTGTTAATAGATCTGTTAATTGCCCAGATAAAGAGATGAAATCATCAGGGTATGCCTGTGCTATGATTTCAAAAGCAGCAATATTGGGATAAGAATATACACGAGAAGCTGCCGGTGGAGAAAAAATATCATGAACAATAATATCCGTCAATTGCTTCATTGCAGCATTATAGATTGCCGGATCTTTTAATTTTTCTTGATAGGCAACATTTTCGTAACAAGCTGTTGTTGAAATTAATGTTAGACAAAAACATATTATTTTTAATCGCACAAATTTAATCTTTAAATTCTAATTCTTTGTTCTTAACAGATTTTTAAGGTATTAAGTTTAGATCTTATTTAATAAAGGTTAAAGTTTTATTTTGTTTTTGTATTAATCACAAGTAATCATTCATTAGTCTTGGTTTTAATGTACTAATGCTGGGGTTGGAAAAGATTACTCCACGGTAACTGATTTAGCCAAATTCCTTGGCTGATCAATTTCACATCCCTTGAGTTCTGCAATATGATATGCAAGTAACTGAAGGGGAATATTTGCCAAAATCGGAGAAACTAGTTCATCCGCATTAGGAATTTCGATGAAATCATCAGCGATTCTCCTTATATCTTCATCACCTTGAGACAAGATTGCAATAACTTTACCCCCTCTGGATTTAATCTCCATAACATTGCTGAGTATTTTGTGATATTTACCCTTTTCTGTAGCAATAACGACAACTGGCATATCTTTATCAATCAAGGCAATAGGACCATGTTTCATTTCTGCTGCTGGATATCCTTCTGCATGTATGTATGAAATCTCTTTTAATTTTAGAGCACCCTCCAGTGCAATTGGAAAGTTTAAGCCTCTTCCTAAATAAAGAAAATTTCTTGAGTTTTGATACTTTTTTGCGATATGCTCTATTTTTTTTGACTCTTTGAATAATTGCTCCACTTTCTGGTGAATTTTGACCAACTCATCAATTATTAAATTATATTTTAAGCCCTCTAACTTCCCTGTCCTGTAGCCCAAATCTAGAGAGAGCATTAGCAGAATTATTGCCTGGCAAGTAAATGCTTTTGTAGAAGCTACGCCAATTTCTGGACCCGCATGAATATATACTCCTGAATCGGTTTCACGAGCAATTGACGATCCTACAACATTACATATTCCAAAGAGAAAGGGATTAAATTCTTTTGCCATTTTGATGGCAGCCAATGTATCTGCTGTTTCTCCAGACTGTGAAAGGGGCACGATGATATCCCCTTCTTTGATTATCGGATTTCGATATCTAAATTCTGATGCATATTCTACCTCAACAGGAATTCTCGCCAACTCTTCAAAATAATATTCCCCCAATAAACTTGCATGCCATGATGATCCACATGCGATGAATATTAACCTATTAGATTTTGCCATTTTCGTAATATTCTCCTCGATCGATGAAATTTTAATTCTATTTGGACGAGTCAAAATCCGACCTCTTAGGGCATCTTTTATATTTTTAGGCTGTTCAAAAATTTCTTTTAACATGAAATGTTTAAAACCTCCTTTTTCAACTTGCTCCAACTCTAATTTTAAATTCTCCAACTTTGGTTTTAATATATTATCCGTTTGTAAACTCCTGAGCGTTAGGCCTTCTTTTTTGTTTAAGATTGCCATCTCATTATCCCCTAAATAAAGACATCTATTTGTGTATCTTATAAAAGGAGAGGGATCTGAGCCTATGTAAAAGTTATTATTTTCAATTCCAATGACAAGTGGACTTCCCAATTTAGCAACAACAATTTCATTAGGGTTATTGACATCCAAAAAACAAACGGCAAATGCTCCTATTACTTGATTCAAAGCAATTTGAACTGCTTTTCCAAGTTTTACATTTTCAGTTTTTTTAACCTCTTCGATTAAATTGACAAGAACTTCGGTATCAGTTTCCGATTTAAAATGATATCCTTTTTTTATCAAAACGGACTTGATTGACTCATAGTTTTCTATGATTCCGTTATGAACAACATATAATTCGCCTGAATTAGAAACATGAGGGTGGGAATTAACCGTGTTTGGGGCACCATGAGTTGCCCATCTCGTATGTCCCAGTCCAACTTGAGCTAACTTTAATTCCTTTTCTATTAAAGTTTTCTCAAGTTTTAAAATTTTACCTTGGCATTTTTTTAAATAAGGCTTTTCCATAAATACTACGATTCCTGAGGAATCATAACCTCTGTATTCAAGCTTTTTTAGACCTTCAATTAAAAAATCTAAGGTCGGATTTGAGCCAATGTAACCAACAATTCCACACATTTCTAATTCCTAATTATCATTTGAAATTCATTTTTAGTAAAACCCAATTTTTCATAAAATCTAATATTCGACTCAGAAGAATTTAAAATTATCTTGTCACATTTTTTTTCTTTAGAAAAATCAATGATATGCCTAATAAGAATTTTCCCAATTCCCTTACCTCTATGTTCTCCTGAAATTACAACATCTTCAATCAAGCAAGATCTTCTATTTACTTTTTCGATAATATGAAGAGATGCATATCCAATTACTTTATTTTCAAATTTCACAACAAAGCCGTTTGATGACGCACAATCTAGAAAATCAGTATTATAACTCTTATTAAAGTTTTTGGAAAAAGCACCGATGAGAAGATTCTTGACATCGTGGAAGTCAGCATTTTTGAAACTAAAAATTTCTACCATGAGGGAGGATTGCAAAATATCATTCCAATTCTAGTTTGTGGGCGCTGAGGGATTCGAACCCCCGACCCCCTCGGTGTAAACGAGGTGCTCTGAACCAACTGAGCTAAGCGCCCTAAAATGGATAGTAAAAGTAACTGAGTTATCATTTATTGCAAACAAATATCAAATTATTTTGGCTTAGCTAATAGCTACCTCTAAAAACTTATTAAAAGGATAAATCATCTCGCTCAAACTAAGCAGTCGAGAAAAATGATGTGGCGAGTAAAAAGAACGATCGGTCAGGTCTTTCTTTACCAAAAAAGACTTTAACCTCAACAACTTGATATCTGGATGATCTGAGGAATAGCCTCTGGGACAAGTCTTCAAAGCTTGTCCTCTAATATCCCCAAAAGTCTCATAAAAAGTATCTCCCAATATTATTGCCTTAAGTTCTGATGCATTGTAATCGATCTCCTGCCTTATTTTCTTAAGCCTATCTGCACTTGGCATATACATACCTCCTGCAAAAAATGATTTTTTCGGAGCAATGTGTAAATAATAAGAGGGATTTCCCGTTTTTCTACCCCCTGCTGTAATTGACGCTCCAAAATTGTTTTTATACAGATCCTTATTGTGACTGAATCTAATGTCCCGATTAATGCGAAACATACAATCTCTAGGCTGCAAGCCCAAAATGCCTGAATCAAACTGACTTATACCATTGATTAGTTTTTTAACCAGCTCTGTAACCTCTTCCTTAGATTCTTGATAAAGCTGCCTATTATCCTGCATCCACTCCCGATTGTTATTATTCTTTAAATCATTTAAAAATCGAAAAACTTTTAGCATATGATTTAATTAAAAGATGATACAACACGCTCCAACTCAATCGATCTAGATCCTTTTATTAGAATGGTTTTATCCTCAAAGGATGAGCCTCTTATGAATTGAGCCACCTCTGTGGAAGTAGCAAACCATTTTATTTTAGGAAAATACCTCTTTATCAAAGCCATCTGAGGACCTACGATGATGACCATTTTCAACTTCAACAAATCTACTTCTTTAAGCAATTGAAGATGTTCAACCTCACTATCTTCTAACTCATTCATATCTCCTAAGATCGCAATTTTTTCCCCCACAAAAGATTCCAAGCTATTCAATGCCACCCGCATGGAATCAGGATTTGCATTGTAAGCATCAAGGAGTATTCGATTTGATCCATTTAATAGCATCTGAGATCTCATGTTATCTGGCTGGTAGTTATTTATTGCCTCTAGGAGTGATTTTTTTTCGACTTTAAAGTATGCCCCTACAGCATGAGCTGCTGTAATATTTATGTAATTGTACACGCCGAAAAGATGAGTCTGATAAGTAACTTCAGCCATCTTGTAAAGTACCATTGGCTTAGCAGCAACAAACTTTATGTCTACGCTGGGGTAAACCACCTTATTTTCAAATTTTTTAATCAAATTTTCCAAAACTTTATCCTCGGTATTTATGAAGGGCATCCCTTGATTTAGTCGTAGATAATCAAAAAGTTCACATTTACCTCTGGCAACCCCTTCAAATCCTCCAAAAGTAGCTGTATGAGCATGTCCAATATTGGTGATTAATCCATGAGTAGGTTTAGCCATCTGACATAATTCCTTGATTTCACCCACATGATTAGCACCCATCTCAATGATTACCATTTCTGTCTCTGGAGTAATTCCAAGCAGGGTCAGCGGCACGCCAATATGATTATTCAAGTTTCCAAAAGTTGCATGGGTTATGTATTTTTTACTCAGTGCCCGTAACATCAATTCCTTAGTAGTTGTTTTACCATTAGATCCGGTCAAAGCAATCAAGGGATTTTTATAAAATGATCGATGAAATGTTGCAAGATTTTGCAAAGCCCTTAAGGTATCTTCACAATTAATAATTCTTGGATCCTTAAAATCATGACGATCATCTATGACCGCAAAGGATGCACCTCTCTCCAAGGCATCTAATGCATATCGGCTTCCATTAAAATTTGGCCCATTAAGTCCAAAAAAAAGAGATCCCTCTGATGCAGTGCGACTGTCAATTGATACGCTTTCACATAATAAAAACTTGGAATACAAATATTTTATGAATTTTTCCATATATCAAATATAAATTGCACTAAACTATTCTTAATAATGAGATCAGTATTGATTTATGAATCCACCGATGAACTTCCAATGCGGAGTTATGTCAGTCCCATCATGCGAGTACTTTCAAAATTAACAAATCCTCCTGACTACTTCCATTTAGATTGCTTCTCTGATCCATCATTTTTTAAATGGGCAACCCAATTCATATCTAAAAATCCAGATTGCCTAATAATTTTAACTTTTGAATCTGGTCAATATATCAATGGATTGAGTAACATCTTGAATCAAGTCATGCAAAACAATCAAGAGCATATTATAATCAGTTTGAACACTTGCATGCTATTGAAAAAGTTAAAACAAAAAGTACGTATAAGTTTTTTTAATTCGAATGGCCCTTTTATTCAAGAAATTAAAGAAAAACTGAAAGAGGTCTAAAGAAATCCTCATCTTTCTGAAAAGGCAAGATTTCTCCCGAAAAAATCTAAATTCCTTTTGCTTAGTAATGTGGTCAAAGTGGTGGCTTTTGTTCCCAGCAAGTTCTGTTGTACTCCTGAAAAATCATAGACGCACGAGTCAAAGGACATTCCAAATTATTGCCATTCAATTAAAACCATTAACATCAATACAATAACTTTGGTTCTCTATCGCCCGTGCGCTCAATAAAGTATCCCAGCATTGACCCTCATTTTTGGCTAACTAGCAATATAAACTAATATATCATACTCATAGAAGTCAACATCATTAGATTTTAATCTGGACCAAACCGGAAATCTGAGATCACGACAAATTAGTGGACAGACTCTTCACCATTTACGTTTGTAATAGTCTTTTTCTCTCCAGATTCAAAAAATCTTGCTCTTCCCCTAAGGCAAATAAATGCCTTTTATCATAAAAGCGATATATCCCATCTGGATAAACAGCATACATGCGACTAAAATAGTTATTATTTTCTTTAACTATATTGGATCCCATAATCCCGGCCTTCTTTTGACCCGCCATTTTTAACATCCATCGAAAAGTTTGAAAATATTGAGGTTCCTATAATCGTTCTACATTCATTGTAAAACCTGTCGAAAACATTTCGGATAAAATAGTCAAATCAATTTTATCTGAATAGCCCGTATTCTTTCTTCAAAATGGGCCAAGTTGGCCTCAAGATTATCATTAAATAAATCAGATTATATTATACTTATTTTTAAATCTGTTATTTTCGATTAGGCATCTTGACCCTGTATTCTGCTTCTACTTTTCCCTTGGTAATATTTGTCAATTTACTTTTAAGCAACCTCCTTTTAAACGCTGATATGTGATCTGTAAATAGAATCCCCTCAATATGGTCATACTCATGCTGAATAATGCGAGCATCTACTCCATTAAACTCACATGTATGTCGTTTCCAATATTCATCAAAAAAAGTAATTTTTATATTTGATGCGCGTATTACATCTTCCCTAATGCCTGGAATACTCAAACACCCTTCCTCAAAAGGCCATTTTTCACCATGTTCCTCAATGATTTCTGGATTAATGAATACCTGTCTCAGACCAGATTTAATTGGCTCCTCTGGGGCTTTCATCGGAGTACTGTCTACTACAAATATTCTTAAGGACTTCCCAATTTGAGGAGCTGCCAGCCCAACCCCATTCGCATGAGACATAGTTTCAAACATATCTGCAACAAGCTCCGATAAATCATTTTGATCAGGAACAATGTCTTGAGCAGATTTTTTTAATATAGGATCGCCATAAAGGGTGATAGGATATATCATATTTTCGATTCCAGATAGGATTGTAAAATTAATACAGCACTAACTTGATCAATGGCAAGTTTGTCTCGTCTACCTTTTTTTTTGACACCACTATCAATTAGGGCTGTCATGGCGAAATTTGAAGTGTTCCACTCATCTTGCAAAGACAATGGCATTTTAGGAAATAATTTCTTAAATCTATTCAGAAAAGCCCTCACCAGAGGCGTATTATTAGTGTCAGATCCATCGTTGTTCTTTGGCCAGCCAACAACCACCTTTTCTACATCTTCTTTTTTAAAATATTGGGATAAAAAATCAAAAATATGATGAGTTAAGAGCGCTTTGAGAGGCGTAGCTACGATACCTAAAGGGTCCGTTGTGGCTATGCCACTTCGCTTCGAACCGAAATCTATTGCTAAAATACGTCCCATTAGTTATCTGCTGAAAATCGATCAATTTCAGCCCAAATTTTTTTTTCCAAAACAATCGACTTTGGAAAAAAAAGTTGATCTTCTATTTTGGCATGAAACCTTAAAAGTTCATCAAATAACTGGAATTCTTTCTTGACAAGACCCATCATAAATTCTGTCTCTGGGAGTTCCGCCACTAACGCCCTCATACTCCCCAACTCATATTCATCTTTGTGATCGAGTGCACTAGTTTCTAAATTAATATCCCTTAAAGAAAATAATTTTTTTAGGGGATTGATCACTTTCCCTTGTTCCATTCTTACCAAAATTTTCACGTAATCAAATAAGCCATCTTCTTCTTGGTGAATATGAGTAACGAAATCCTCAAAAAAGAGGGGAAATACTAATTTAAGATCTTTGATCAATGGCCCGGGACCTTTCAACTTATCAATTAAAATGCCAATATAGGGTAAATATTCCTTGATGAAAATCACATGTGACTGTTTTAAATAAGACATAAGTTGTCCAAGAGATCGTTTTTTGAGTTCCCCATATGTTAACTTTGAATTAATTTTTTCCAATTCAAATGCTTTTAAAATCGCCGTTTGATTCCATTTGAACACCTCGCAAACCTCGAATAGAGTTTGATGATAATAGATCTCAAAGTCGACTCCTAGTCTATATAAAACCCTACCGTTGGTAGAACTTTCTGCAAGAAGCGTTGAGATAGTCTTATAAATTATTTGCATGACACTACAAATATAAAAATTCAAAAATCATCCACACCAAAAAAATCAAATTTCAAAAGTCTACCATTAATATTTTTTGACCGATCTTTAAGTTTTAAATCATCAGTATGTCATGCTAGATTCGCGCACCAGTCAAACCAACAAATTACTCCTTTACCTTAGTTTGTCTGTTTGTTTAGGTGTACTTATTGGTACACAAATAACTGGACTGGATACGGAAAAAACATTTTTCAATGCAAACTTCAACAAGTTAAGAAAAATTATATCCTACATTGAAGAGGATTATGTAGATGAAGTGGCAGAGAATGAAATAGTAGAGTCAGTCATCGAAGACATGCTTGCTAAGCTAGATCCTCATTCGACTTATATCAACGCAGAGAATAGTGCATATATGAAAGCACAACTACAAGGGAATTTTGATGGTATAGGTATTGAATTTAATATTTTTCATGATACCATAAACGTCGTATCCCCCTTAAGCGGTGGCCCCTCAGAAAAACTAGGAATTAAATCGGGTGATAAAATTATACGTGTAAATGACGATATCGTCGCAGGTGTTGGAATGAAAAACAGTGATGTAGTCAAAAGACTAAGGGGACCAAAAGGATCAAACGTAGCTGTCTATATTCAACGTTATGGCCAAAAGAATCTACTTAAATTTAATATTGAGAGGGACGTTATTCCACAATATTCAGTAGATGCCCATTATATGGTAGATGATGAGATAGGATACATTAAAATAAGTAGATTTTCTGCAACAACATTCAAAGAATTCAAAGTAGCTCTTAACTCCTTAATTCAATTGAATATGTCAAAACTCATCTTAGACCTTACTGGTAATCCGGGGGGATATATGGACCGAGCAATCTCAATTGTTGATGAATTTTTGGAAGAGAATGAAATGATTGTTTATACCAAAGGGAAACAAAACCGCTTCAATAATGCGCATCGATCTAGCCGAAGAGGGACATTTAAAAGTGGTTCCTTAATCATATTAATTGATGAAGGCTCCGCGTCTGCTTCAGAAATTGTTGCTGGTGCATTACAAGACCATGATCGAGCACTCATTGTTGGACGAAGATCCTTCGGTAAAGGACTAGTTCAAATGCCTATTGATCTAGGAGATGGTAGTCAATTAAGACTGACTATCTCAAGATATTATACACCTAGCGGGCGATGCATTCAAAAACCTTATAAAAATAATCATACAGAATATAGAAAGGAGTATTATGAGCGGTTTACCCGTGGCGAAATGTTTATTAAGGACAGTATTCAAATCATTGATTCCTTGATTTATAAAACTAAAAGTGGTAGAACAGTTTATGGGGGGGGGGGGGGGTGACACCAGATTATTTTGTGGCCTATGATACCAGTCAAAATAGCGCCTATCTAAATGCAATATTTACATCAAACACACTCGCTGAATATGCCTTATCTTATGCTACCAAAAATGAAATTCATCTCAAAAAATTAGGTTTGAAAACATTTATTTCAGATTATCAGATAAGCACTCAACAACTAGATGAAATCAAGATTCGAGCGGACCGAAATGGTTTAGTTTTCGATGAAATGCAATTTGAACTATCAAAAAAGCGACTCCAGCTCTTAATGAAGGCTTACATTGGTCGTCGAATTTGGAAAAGTGACGGATTTTATCCAGTTTACAACGACGGAGATGAAATTTTCCTCAAGGCTCTGACCTTATTTGAGGAAGCTGAACGACTTATCTCCTATTAAACATGAATTATATTTTCATAATAAGTAATTTTTCTCAAAAAAACTTGATGCACTAAAATACTTCGGTTTATGTCAGAATGTGCTTTTTGAAATCATTTCTATTTAAATTGATCATTTCTTTAATCCTGAAATCCATTTTTCAATGAATTTATATTAAATTTACCAGACTTTAAAATATAAATAAAATGAACATACAAGACAGTGACATGACCTTTTTAGACCTGTGGGCAGTATCCATGCAATGGCTGATCATAGCGTTTCTTGCTATTTCCATTTTGTCAGTGGTAATTTATTGGATCGTATACAATACAAAGAAATCAATGAAGGCCAAACACGAATTAGCCAGCGAATATGAAATAAAAGTTTTACGCTTTTCTCAAATTATGGTTGCATTGGCTATCTTCTGTTTAGTAAACGTTCTACAGGAGGAAATTGTTGAAAGAGCACCCATGCCTTGGTTCGCCATAAGGGCTTTTATGGGTATTTGCTTTGGAACACTTTATGGATATGTTGCGCACCTAATATTTACCTATTACTACCCTGGAAGGATTAGTTCTCGACTTGAAAGACTTAGATATACCCCAAGAGTCAATCCAACTACCGGTAATAAAATGAAATTGCTTAGTGAAGATGAAGAGGATGCTTACCTAGATGAAGGGCAGCAAGCTGAAGAAGATGTTTTCTCAGTAGACTACGATGTTTGGATTGATCAAGAAACAGGTTACACTCACATAGAAAAATACAAAGGCCACCTGAACGCACATGAGTGCGATAATTGCGGTTTTAGAACCTTGCGTCTTGTAAAAGAAGAAGTAGTGGAAGAAGCAACAGAATTTTGGAACGGTAGTGTTAACCAAGAATTTTGTTGTTCATATTGCGGCCGAGTTAAAAGAAAGACAGTCGCCCTTACTTATAAAGTGAAAGATGACATCTCTGAAACTGCTCGCTTAGTGTCTAACCCACTCGCTAACAATAAAGCGGTGGAAACAGTAAAAATTGAAATTTTTAGCAACAAAGGAGACTCAAAAGTTTTTAATTTTCAGAACATAGAGCAAACACAATCTTTTCTTGAGGAATTTGACTACGAAAAAATGGAAGATTAGTCGCAATAGTCTACACAAATATTAAATTTAGCTCATTATAAATCCCATGGTCAATCCCGCTAAGATGACAAAGGGTGTGGGAACTTTAGTAAAGAATAATACTAAAAACGTGACAAAAATTAGTGCGTAATTTATCTGCGTTAAGGGAATAGGCTCTAACAAATATAACGTTGCTGCAATTACCAACCCTGAGCTGACTGCATTAATACCTTCCAAAGAGGCTTTGATCACTCTGTATCTTTTAACATCTTCCCAAAACTTAGAGACGAAGAAAATCAGAAAAGTACCAGGTAAAAAAATCCCCATCACAGCCAGTAAACCACCCGCAATTTGTCCTCCGGTACCCCACTCTGACATAATCAGTGCACCCAAGTAAGCTGCAAATGAAAATGTAGGCCCTGGAACTGCTTGAACAAGGGCATAGCCAGAAATAAACTCTTCAGAAGTAAGTAAAGCTTTAAATTCAACCAATTCTGTAAACAATAAAGGAATGAGGACTTGACCTCCACCAAAAATCAAAGACCCATTCCGATAAAAATTTTCGAAAATCTTAATAGGTAAGAAACTAAAAAATGTCCCGAAGATGCCAGCTATAAATAATACGCCCGCCCAAGCCAAAAAATGTGTCCAATTGATATTCAATGGTAATTTTTCAGATTTAGGTTGCTGTTTGTATTTAAAAGCCGTGATAAAACCTCCGAGAAATAATAAAACTGGAAAAGCATAAGGCGAACGCAAATAAAAAGAACAAACTGCTGCAAGAGCCATCAAGAAATATCCGTCTATACTCGAAACTACACTAATTGAAATACGATATGCCGAATAGGCTACAATCCCGACCGCCATAGGTTGAACATATCTTAAAAATTCCAAAGATATATTCTGATCATTTAAAATATCTACAGTAATAGCGGCGGCCATCATCAATATCACTGCAGGAAATACCCACACCAAAAGGGTTAAATAAGCCAATTTAGATCCTCCTATCCTATAGCCCAATGCCGTTATCGTTTGAGTAGAAGTAGGGCCAGGTAAAATTTGACATAAGGCGAAAAGTTCGATCAAATTCGTCTCTGACAAATAAGCCCGCTTTTTAACCAGCAGATCTAAAAATATTGCAATATGGGCTTGAGGACCCCCAAATGCTGATACTGATAGCATTAAAACATCACGCAAAAAGATGATATACCTTACCCTTCGAATGGTCAACTAACTGCTAATATTTAATAATTGAATTGTAACTTTCATTTGAAAACTTGAGACAATACCTTTAATGACTTAATCTCACCGAAATTTTCCATATGACGGCTATAATAATTAATAATATGTTTTAATGCCACACTTCTTAAAGTTCCCGTAGTCGGCTCACTGATGTAGTTCTCCGATCGGATAATTTTATCCAAATATATATAAAGTGGTGAACTTAAATTCTCTTTGAAAGGGAGTAAACACTCAACTGATTGAATTAAAAACCCTAAATAACGGGCATATTTTATTGAAAAATGAATGTGAAAAGACTCAAATTCTTCTTTTAATTGATCAAAATTAATAATTTTATTTTTTAAGAACTCATACAGATCCCGATTCTCTGTTTGCTCATGAAACAAGGTTTTACTCAATAGTTCTGTACAAAACATCACCATAGCACTTTTTTTTAAATCGATCTGAAAAGATGGCGTAAGATGAAGTGATTTAAACTCATTGAGCCAATATATATTTGCTCTAGAAGATTTATGAGCAACTAACTCAAGTATATTTAACGACTGAAAACTACCAATGCTCTTTTTTGATCTACTACTTCGGACTCCATTAAGCAAGAAAGATTGAAATCCATACTCCTCTGTCAATATTTTTATTATTATAGATGACTCCTTATATTTAAAATAATTTATTACTATTCCCTCTGTCTCAATAATCATCGTATAATGGCAAATTTTCCAATCCACTTTTCTGATCCATCCATGTCCGTGACAAAAACCAAATAAACTCCATTTAATAATCGATCCCCATTAAACTTAATTAAATCCCAGGAGACCATACTTCCATTGGCTCGAGTCTCATATAAAATCGTTCCATCAATGGTTGCAAACTTTATCATAGCATCACCGACTACCCCAGAAATAATCAGATCCCCTACATAATTAGTGGTGACCGGATTGGGATAAATGGTTACTTGACTGTTTGACAACAGAGGTGCTAATGAATTGGTCTTATATGAAACTAAGCCCTCCTCTGTCAAAATATAAAGAGCACCTGATTCCCCATCATAAGCCAATTCCAAAATTATATTTGAAGGTAAAAAAGAATTTTTATAAGTGAAATGATGTATTTGGGTCTGAAGCGCCTTGCTAAAAGCCCATAAACCACGTTCACCACCCAGCCACAAACGATCTCCACCATCAAATGCTAGAGCATTAACCTCTTCATTTTCGAATAAAATTTTACCCTCAAAATAAGGAACATAAGCCTGCTCTTCTTCGGAAATTAAGGAAGCATCTGAAAAATAGGCTAGACCCAATTTTGTTGCCATCCAAAGCTCATCATCTCTATTCACCTTGATATCATTAATAGTTTTTGAGGGTATTCCAGATGAAGAATTCGCCTGCCAAAATAAATTTTTTGAGGGATCAAAAGCTATGACTCCAAAACGCTCTGTTGAACTATTTTTAATCCACAAAACATTTTCTGATGACTCCGCGATGTACAATGGAGTTGTCGTACCTAATTGGGTGCTTGATATAAATGACAGGCTTTCTCCATCAAAACAACCTAAAGGCTTCTGACTCATATAATTAGTGAACCATAAAAAATCATCCTGCGAATACATATCAGTAATCGTTGCATTATTAAATTCGGGATATGAAAGTAATTTCTCGCCTTCAAAGTCATAAATTCCTTGCCCATAAGAGGATAAAAACAGCTTCCCTTTAAACTGAGTGATCCCCGAAATATTATTAAACCCCTCAACCCTCTGTACCTCCCATTGATCTTTAATAAATTTAGAATAGCCCTCAATAGTTTCAGTATGTGATGAATCTGGATCGGGCGCATGAAAGACATATAAAGCCCCATTTATTATATCCATTCCAGATATATCATTGTACATAGGGCCATTGGGTATCACCTGTTGATCCTTACCTTTTGTGATATTAATCAAACCTAAGTCTCCATCAGCAATCCAAAATACTTCTCCATTAACGATCAAATCATGACCTGATTTAAAACGGTCTTTTATCAAAGGCGCAATCACTCCATCCGTCATTTTATAAACTGCTTGATCTGAAAGAAAATATGTATTTTGATCGATTGAAGTCACTTGATTCATTGCCTCTGGCAATACCATCAACGTATCCCAAATATCACTAGATTTCTTAAGTAAATAATCCTCACTCAAAACCGCAATATCATTTGAAAACTTAAATATCCTCACAGGTTTATGAATTGAAGTTTCTTGATAAAACTCCCAATTATTAAAATCAAAAAGATTTTTATTTAATTGCGCTGCCAAAATACCCTCATTTGAAATTGCGAACAAACTATCATTATATAAAAACAAATCCTGAACAGATACAACTGATCCATCTGGTCCAATTTCACTATAAAAATCGCTGATCTCCTCAGTCATCAAATCCAGTAAGGCGATACCCATATCTGTTGCTAGATAAATATAGTTCCCTTTTTGTACAAAATCATTGATCGATTTTGATATAATCATTTCGATATTGCTCACCGTTTGAATTGAAACTACGTGATCGGTATAAACTATATCGATGATGCCATCTTCATAACCAATCAATAATGCCTGTTGTTCTTCCAAAAAATTTAGTGCTGAAACACTGACTCCAGAAAGTCCCTTATTTTTATCGATGACCTCCAAAACATCGTCTTTTACGCTGAAAAGGCCATGAGCAGCAGCACAAAAAATAGTACCACTACCGGTAGCAAGGAAGCGTCCTTCCGCATAACTAAAATGACTTTCCCAAGATCCTACGGCCATCTGTTGTCCTTTTAAGAAGCTTTGAAAAAAAATAATCAAAGCAATACAGAAACAAATATTCTTCCCCCTCATAAAAAATACGCTAAGTAATACCTCATTCCCCTCGCGTTATCCAACTAATATTTTTAAATTGGACTTTGACAATTTATAAGAAAAAGACCAAAGATCCACATTTTCCTCTATTCCCATGTAATTTAATACCCATATCCTACTGGGCTAATAAGTTGGGCAAATAAATCAAAAGTTTTACCGGTGTAATCCACATCTAACCTATGATGATAACATGCCTTCGTTAATTAGACAAAATATGAACGAATTTAATAAGGTCATCATCCAAAAAAACTGAACCTGACCAATCCTTAATACGTGACAAAGACCGGTTTAATAAATATGCCAATGGTCTTTTCATATTTAAAGCGGGTAAAGTATCTGAATTAAGTATCATAATCAGATCCTCAGTATACATCATTTCCAGCACTGAATCTAAAATTTGTACATGTGATCCCCCTTCATAGTATTTATTAACTCAGCAAAAAGAGGGTCCCTTTTATCTGCAACATAGTTTCACATATAACTTAAAATTCGCCCCATTTTAAAATAATTTCGTTCTTTTTGACAGTGACTTATCTTGAATATATTTCATGCCTAATCTATTCAATGAACTTCACCTTCAGAGATTATAAAACAGCTTATTTCAAAAATAATTTCAAAATGTTCGAAATGTCAAATTTTTTGAAAATTGAAACATCTCCAATTTAATTAGCTTCATGAGAAATTCATAAGTTTTCATAAAATAAATCTATAGCCTTTCATTTTTAACTTCCTAATCAATAGCTTTACCTAGTACTAAAATCTTTAAACTTAGTATTTTTTGATGTACTTATGATAAAAGAAAAATTAAATCAAGCCTTTATCCGTCAATACAAAACTGTTTTTTCCGAGCAATTAATGATACAGCCATTTAGAGAAAAAGAGATGCTCACAGGTGATGAAATCCTACATATTTCTCCTATAAAACAGCTAAATCTACTCATCGTTAAATCTCTCTTTGAAAGGTGGCAAGAGGAGATAAAAAGAATTGAAAGTCCCTATTTTAATTATCAAGCACCTCAAGTTAAGGTAATGACTTCACAATTAATGAACACCCTCTCTCAAAATATTTCGATCAATAATGAAAACTTAAAACCTATTATTGAAAACGCAGTTGAAGACCTTATTGTCCTTAATTATGATCCTGCCAACTACTTGAATAATGAAATCAAGAAGAGACCAGAAATACTCATTAACAAAAAATTTAATTCACAGTTTTTAAAATACATAATTTTTCATAAACCTTTAATCTTAGAATTTATAGAAGCTTTCGATAGCAACAATTTTAAACATTTGCAAAGTTATGCAACTGACTTTTTTAAAGTACATACACTTGATAATCATCAACTTGTCGAGCAACTATCTGAAATTCTTATTCTCAAAAAAGAAGAATTATTTAAGTCTAGTGACCCTTTTATAAAAAGTAATGAACGCAATGTGATTGTAAAAGAGCTCTCAAGCGGTTCAAATGAATCTGAAGACGATTCACAATTAGATTCTGTTAAGGGCCAATCAATCCCAAAAGATATTGATAACCTATCAGTTGAAAATAAAGAAAAAAATAGTCCTGTTGTAGAATCATTGGGCACTCATAAAAAAATTAAGGACACGGCAGCGGAAAAAGATCTTGAAATAGAAATAGAAACAAAAGAAATTCAAGTAACCCCAGAAAAAGAAATAACACCATCAAAAAGGAACAGCAATACCCTTGAAAATCAACATAATGACAGAGAAAAAGTCACCAAAAAAGATACTGATGATTTGACTCAAGAAAGGTCTGTAAAAGAATCGGGCGACTTGGAAAGAGCCCCCCTAACCAATAAAAGTTCTTTGGAAACAAAAAATGATGTTTCAATTGATGATTTTCGAACTTTGGATGAAATTAAAACCATCAATAGAAATAAAGATGAACTAGATGATTTCCCATTGGAAGATCCAATCATTGAAGTTTACAAAAACAAAAAAGATTCTTCGAATACCTCTAAAGTTCTCATTGACGATTTAGGCTACAGAAAAGAACCTGAATTATCAAAACTAGACTTTGAAACAATTAATGAACAATTCCAATCTAAATCCAAAACGATAGCAGATACCCATCAGGAAGAACGGATCACCAGTATTTTATCAAACATTTCAATTAATCATCAGTACATGTTTATAAAGGAATTATTTGAAGATAGTGAAGATAAATTTAAGACTACAATTAAATCAATAGAGCGTTTAGAAAATTTTGATGCCGCCGTAGAATATTTAATAAGAAATGAGGCAAAGGAATATCAATGGGACATGAATACCGTAGTCGTCAAAGAATTATTAAAAATTATTTTCAGAAGATTTCGCTAATAAATGCTAAAATATTTTCATTCTTTGACTATCCAACTTAAGAAGAATAAAGAGCAACATGGTAAAAGTCCATAGACTTGACCCTCCGTAACTAAAAAAGGGGAGCGGTATACCTATAACCGGGACTAACCCAATGGTCATCGCTATATTTATAGCAAAATGAAAAAACATAATAGACACTACTGAATAACCATAAATCCTTACAAAATTTGATTTTTGACGCTCTGCTATCTTCAATAAGCGCAAAAAGAAAGCACCAAAGAGAATCATGATCAGGGTCCCTCCTAACCAGCCCTGCTCTTCTCCCACAGTACAAAAAATAAAGTCTGTAGTTTGGGCAGGAACAAAGTCAAATTTAGTTTGCGTTCCTTTTAAAAAACCCTTACCCATGAAGCCTCCTGATCCAATTGCTATTTTGGATTGCATAACATTCCAACCAATACCCAGTGGATCGGCATTTGGATTAATCAAGGACATAACCCGAAGTCGCTGATGATCTTTAAGTACTTCATTCAATACAAAATCAACACTCTTTATTAACCCGCAACTTAGGATAGCAACCACCAATATTAAAATAAGTACTTTTTTATTCTTAATAAATAACCCTAAACATATCAAAAACAAAGCAAACACCATTAAGAGTAATATCCATTGATCTACCAATAGGGTTAAAAAAAATAAAATTCCGGCATAAAGTGAAAAAAACAATAGCTTTCCGCTAAGACCTTCTCGGAATAAAACCAAAATAAAACTAATATAAACCATCGCTGAACCTAAATCGCCCTGCATAATTATGAGGCCCATCGGTATTAAAAATAATAACGCGGAAATACCCAATTTACTCTTAACAGATCCTCCTATGTGCTGCGAGCTCAGGTATTTTGCCAATCCAATAGACACAGCAATTTTAGCGAACTCGGCAGGTTGAATTTTAATGAATCCAAATTCAAACCAAGAAGTTGAGCCTGCAACTTCTTTACCAAAAAACAATACAGCCAAAAGAAAGAAAATAGATACGCCCCAAATCACATATCCAAATGAATCATAAAATCGATAATCCAAGATAAAAATTACCGCAATTAGTAAGAAGGAAGTTCCAATCCAAATAAGCTGCTTTGTAGCGCTTTGACTTAAATCAAAAAATGAGACAGTATTATCTAAATCATAGTCCGCAGCATAGATGTTAACCCACCCAAGCGTGACTAGTGATAAAAAATAAACCACTGATAAAGTATCTATTTGGTATCTATTCTGGTTTCGCATCCTCGAAGTCTCCCTTTAAAACATAGTTTTCGAGCCATTTCTTTTTAACTGACCCATTGATATGTTTTTCAATAATTAAACTAGCTGTCGAAAGCGCTGCGCGTGCACCCCAGCCCGCATTCTCGACATAGACTGCAATGGCTATTTTTGGATCTTCTCTGGGAGCAAATCCCATGAAACCAGAATGATCCAAACCTTGTGGATTTTCAACTGTACTAGTTTTACCACAAAAAATTAAATTTGGTATATATGCCCTTGATCCAGGTACCGATACCAATGCCTGCATACCATCCAAAACGGTTTCAAAATGAATTTTATCTATATCTATATTTTTTTTTTGACTAAAATCTAAACTTTCAGTACCTACTTTTCTAACTAGATGGGGAGTATAGAAATACCCTCGATTGGCCAAAATTACACCGAGATTAGCCATCTGAAGGGGAGTAACCAGTAGTTCTCCCTGACCAATGCTTAGAGAATAAATATTAGAAAATTTCCATCTTTCTTTGCCATAAATTTTATCATAAAAATCCAAACTAGGTATGAAACCTAATTTCTCATTTGGAAGATCTATATTTAATGAATTCCCAAAACCAAACTGCGAAACAAAATCCCGCCACTTATTATAACCTATTCTACTGTCGATAAAGGGGCTTAAATGTTCTCCTTGCTGAATGACCCGGCGAAAGACTTTAAAAAAATAATTATTAGAAGATTTAGTCAGGGCGCGCACGATGTCGTATCTACCTACCGGAGCAATATCCCCAATGAGTTGACCATTTACAGTAATAATTTCATCCGCCTGCACCTGTTGCTGCTCTAACGCAATCAAAGCTTGAACAGTCTTAAACATTGATCCTGGTGGATACATGGCCTGTAATGGCCGATTAAACAAGGGTTTTAGTGAGTCCGCTTGAATTGTTGCAAAATTTTTAGAAAATCCTCTGCCTGAAAGCAAAGAGGGATCATAAGATGGCGCCGAAACCAAAGCTAGTATTTCACCAGACGACGGATCAATTGCCACTAGACTTCCAATTTTCCCCTCCATAAGTTTTTCTGCGTATTCCTGAAGAGTAGCATCAATGGTAAGTATTAAGTTCAGACCTGGTTGTGATAATGTGTCATAAGTCTCATTCTTAAAAGAACCCATATTGATTCCTTGGACATCTACATTGTGATATTTAACTCCTCTCAATCCCCTAATTGAGCTTTCGTAAGTTTTTTCAATTCCTGTAATTCCTATGTTATCCCCTGCCTTGTAGTAGCCAGTAGTATCTACCTTTAGATGATTTCGTGTTACCTCCCCTACATATCCCAAAATATTTGCCATTCCTTCTTTGGCATAACCCCGCGTAGTTCTTGTTTTGATATTGAATCCCCCCAAATCTACCATTCTATCCTGAAATGAAGCAAATTTTTCATTGGACATTTGCTTATAAAATACAGAGGGTAAATATCTAGAAAACGAATTAGCATTTAAGTAGGCCTGGTCAAATTCTTTTTGCGTCATCGATAATAATTCTTTAACCAATAATGAGTCTGATAAGTCAACATTTTTCGGGGTGATCTCTAAATCAAAAATAGGATCATTGTACATTAATAGCTTGCCATTACGATCAAATACAAGACCCCTGTATGGATATTCAATAACTCTTTGAATTACATTACGGTTGGCTTTTTCTTTATAATTTGTATCCATGATTTGAATACTAAATAACCTAAGGGATAGCACAAAAATTGTAAGGATTATAAATACTTTTATCCCTAAAATACGGCTTTTCATATCCGACTAGGCTTTATGGAAATGACCAAGTTAATGAGTAAAATACTCGTGCAAGAAAAAATAGTACTGGCCAAGATACGATCAAATACCAAAAGGACGCCAGTACCACTCCCATAATTAATCCAAAATATCATAAGATGATGAATAAATATGAATGGTAAAACGTACATTAAAATCCCCCGAGCTTTTAAAATGTAAATATTGATATCAAAAACACCCTCTTCATATTCTAAAATACGCCTTAACCAAGTGTCTCTAAAAAACATAATAAATGTACAAACACTCGCATGAAGACCTGGGGTATTAGAAAAAATATCGATAAACAACCCCGTTAAGAACCCAGTCATTAATCTTAACATAGGATTTTGCCCCAATGGGAAGAATATTAAATACCCCAAATAAAAGAAACTAAAAGCTACATTAAATAATACAAATTTATATAGCAATGGTATTTGTAAAATTACATATCCAATAAAATAAAACGTCAACAATTTCCAACTTACTCTATTCATAAATTAATTTGCAAACTATCTATCTCATTTTTCAATGGGTTTCTAATTACATAGACAGCGTCTATTGATGATAAATCTGAAAATAATTTAATTTTGGCCAAATAAAAAGGAGACTCGTCAGGTAATTTATATGACATGATGGTACCTAACAAAACCTCTGCAGGGAAAACTGCGTTATAACCTGAGGTACTTACAGTATCTCCAATATTGATACTTATGTGACGGGGAATGAATTTTAAATCTGCTACTGAGGGGCCCTCTAAATTCCACTGTACAGTACATAAAGTATTTGTCTTATTAAGTTGACTAGAAATCATTAATTTACGGTTTAAAATCGAGGTTACCGTAGAAAAATGACGACTGACTGACTTAATGATGCCTACAACTCCCTCCCTTGAGATAACCGCCATTCCCGATTCAATTTGCGATAAAGTTCCTTTGTCTATGGTCAGGTAATTCTCCAGTTTTTGAAACTCATTATTAATGACCTGTGCTGGAATCACATGGATAGTTTCTATGAGTGTATCATGACTATTAAACCCCAATTTTTTTTTTAATAATTCCTCTCTCAATAATGCATTCTCAAGGAGAAGTTTCTGATTAAGCTCATCCAATTGAAAATATTGACCAACATTGTAATTCATTTCAAGAACAGTCCCTGCGAACTTATTAGAAGTATTAAATAGGTATGAATTGTAAAGGTTACTATTAGAAAAAAAAAGTGACAATGCGATTAACTCCAAAAAAAGAAAAAATCCTAAAACCCGATTTCGAAACAAAAAGGAAAATAATTGCTGCATTTAGGTCATCAATACAGGTTTGTAATTATCGAGCTCTTTGAGCGCCGAACCTGTTCCTCTAACAACAGCCCTGAGCGGATCTTCGGCAATATGAATAGGTAATTTTGTTTTAAGAGATAATCGTTTGTCTAGACCACGAAGCATTGCTCCTCCTCCCGTCAAATAAATTCCATTTTCATATATATCAGCTGAAAGTTCCGGTGGTGATATTTCAAGAGCTTTTAATACAGCCTCTTCAATTTTAGACACTGACTTATCAATAGCAAAGGCAATCTCTGTATAAGAAATTTTTATTACTTTTGGAATTCCTGTCATTAAATCCCTACCTCTTACCTCGTATTCTTCCGGACCGTTATCTAAATCTGTTAAGGCAGAACCAATCTCGATTTTCACTCGCTCTGCAGTGCGCTCACCAATTAATAAATTATGCTGCCTTCGCATGTAATCTAAGATATCTTTTGTAAAAGAATCTCCAGCCACCCTTATTGATTGGTCAGCTACAATTCCCGAAAGGGCGATAACCGCAATCTCTGTTGTTCCACCACCAATATCAACAATCATAGAACCTATTGGTTGGCTTATATTAATTCCAATCCCAATAGCGGCAGCAATGGGTTCATGAATCATATAGACCTCCTTTGCACCTGCATGCTCTGAAGAATCTCTTACAGCTCTTTTTTCTACCTCTGTGATCCCGGATGGAATACAAATAACCATCCTATGTGAAGTAGGAAACCAACTACTTTTTTTGTCTTTATCTATCATCTTAATCATTCCACGGATCATATGCTCCGCAGCATGGAAATCTGCAATTACACCATCTTTTAAAGGCCTTATGGTCTTAATATTGTGGTGGGTTTTCTCATGCATTTGCATCGCCTCACGGCCAATTGCCAATACTTTATTTGTGTGCATATCAATTGCAATAATCGAAGGTTCATCTACCACTACTTTGTCTTTGTGAA
>CACLDR010000028.1 GCA_902605755.1 uncultured Marinoscillum sp.
CAACTTAATCCGCAGGTAGATAGCCATTACCCTTTACTCTTTTAGGCATTCAGCAGCCTTAAATATCTTTAAAAAACAAGTTTATAACCAAACTTCAGAGGGTAATGGGGCACTCCTCTTTAAAGGTAAGTTTAACTTATTTGAAAGGTTTCAAGGTAGCTGAATTGACGGAAGAAGATGTGCCTTCAATAAAGGGCAACAAAATTTTAAGATCAATAGTTAAATACCAACAGGGATTTAGATAACTATCAAACTTAGGATCCCAAACATTATTGTCTTAATTACAAGTTCCGCCAAACAATTCGTAACTTGCCTTTAACTCCGTTATATCTGCAGCTGTCATCGGCACCATATTTCCTTCATCGTCCTCCATTTCCATTCCTTCGCACATATCAACGCCGTTAAAGTCAGCAAACAAAGATTCAGAATCAAACTGACAAGAAAAACAGTTCGTAGCGGCTTCAGCAGCATCATCATCATCATCACTGCAACCTGAAAACATAAATATTCCGACAACCAAGGTTAGATATAAAAATTTTTTACAATTTTCCATTTTTTCTACTAAATAATTTAAAAAAAAATCTAATTAATTAATAATTGATAAGTAAGTAATAACTTTAATATTAATATTACAAGTTATCATCAAAAATATTACTTTTTAAAAAAGTTAAATAGCATCCTTAATGTGTCGCAGGTGAATAAAAGAATATAATAATCTGTCGAATCCTTTTTGTTGTTAAATCGATTAAAGGCACTTTCTTAGCTTAATTACTAATATCAACCTAACAAACCTTTCTAAGAGCCTTTTTGGGTGGGCCAAATAGTAATTCAGCCATTAAACGCTAGTATTAGTGATGCTAATACTTTAAAAAGTAAATGATTTTAGCTAACTGTAGCTATTAATACAGGATTTGTGATTATTTACTTTTGTCACTCATAATTAATCGTATTTCATAGTGCGTAAATAATAGCCTAGCAATAGGCTATATCTTCTTCATATAGCAGTGGCAATCTTGTCGCTGCTTTTCTTCTTGCAGGTCATTCTAGTAATCCTTTTAAATGTGTCAGAGTGTATTTCAGCCATTAATCCTTAATTCTAGTGATACCATAACTTAACATAATGAGTGAATTGGACTACCTATAGTTATTGATAGAAATTACCCTGTTTAGATATATTTGTATAGTGAATAGTTTTTTATACTGAGGGGTATAAAAACAGCAGCCATCTTTGAGTAAAGGTGGCTGTTTATTCTTAACTAATCATATATCAATCTATTTTCTCTTCTAAAGCAGTTGCAATTTTGTGGCTACTTTTTTAGTTTAAAAATCATCCTATCATCTTTTTGGGTGTGTCGGAGTGTGAATAAGAAAGGGATTAGAAGTCGCTGAACTAAAAGAAGAGGATATGCCTATAGTTTAGTTGCAATAGGCCTATAAATAAATATTTTTCCACTAACAATCCATTCGGTTTTTAGTCTGCTTATTCCAACCTTTTTGCCAAACTCTTGGGTGTTTTGTTCTGCAATCTGAAAATCATTTATCGAACTGACCGAATGCACGATAGCTGTATGTTTTTTGGCATATCCAAAAAAATTTTTACCATCTTTCATGTAATTCAATTTAATCCTTTCAAACTGTATTAAATCCCCGGCCATTACCTGTTCTTTAGTTAAATCAAGTAACCGACCATAAACATTAATTGTTTTTTTTGAACTTCGGTCAAAGTATGCTCCCGAAATTTCAAGAGCTCTAAAAGCTAAATCCCAACACTCCCCTCTGTCAACACGTTTTCCTAAAACAGAATTTACATATTCAATTATTTTTTTATTCAGTAGTGGTAAATCAGAACTTTCCTCATAATATTTAACTTGTCCAATAGAGCTAAAAGAAACTATTAAAGCGAATGCATATAATGCCTTTTTCACTCTATAAATATACTATTATAAGGTAAGTAGTCAATACATTTTAGTTTAATGTTATTATTTTACGTTTTATTTAGTGACTGAATTTAGTAGGAAACAGAAGGTAAATACTAGCATTTAAAGACTTAAGAAATCCTTTTTTAACCTCAATGATATTCTGAATAACTAAGTAAAATGAAGTCTGCTGACGCCAGCTATTAAAGCAATAAATCTATTTTCTTTCGGTCTTCTATCTGATGGTTTGATCAATATATTTATCTAATCCTTTCTCGTTTTTAAGCCGATATAAGACACTCTCTTAATTTAAAAACTAAGTATTTACCTCCGCTTAAATAAGTCTCTCTAAAAGCCTTCTTGGGTGTGTCCGAGTACTATAAAGATTTTTTATTTAACTCTTCTGAGAAGGCTTATTCCGTACAGTTGTTGAAGTTAGGTTTGGGTAAAGTCCAAGCGGTTGTGACTGAACTGAAATTTTGACAATCCGTCACATTACTCACATCCCAATTACTAAGGTCTTGATTGAACAAGTCTGTAGAAGCAAGCATGCGATCCATATTTGTGACACTACTTACATCCCAAGAACTAATGTCTTGGTTGAAAACTTGAGCACCAAAAAACATAAAACTCATATCTGTCACATTACTCACATCCCAATTACTAATATCTTGGTTAAAAACATAATTTTGAGAAAACATCCCAGACATATTTGTGACATTACTTACATCCCAAGAACTAAGGTCTTGATTGAAAGCAGTTGCTTCATAAAACATATTATTCATTTCAGTAACATTACTCACATCCCAACTACTAATGTCTTTATCAAAAGGGGTACCCGCAAACATTGATTCCATATTTGTCACATTACTTACATCCCAAGAACCAATGTCTTGATTGAAGGTAGTAGCAAAATAAAACATCTGTTCCATATTCGTTACATTACTCACATCCCAAGAGCCAATGTCTTGATTGAAAGCAGAAGCATTATCAAAAGGATCAAATGCGATCATTTGTGTCATATCCGTGACATTGGTTGTAACTACTTTTGTAACATCTTCATCTGCTGCTACCATAGCTTTTAATGTAGCTTCATCTACTACTAAATAGCTTAAACTATCCAATTCGTAATTTTCACCAATCACAGCATACTCAGTGGCTTTAATTATAACTCCATTCTCATCTAGGTATATAAAGGTTACAGCACAGCCATTCTCATCAATAGTGGCACCCTCGGGGGTATCTGCACATGTATCCAAATCATCAGTTAAACCATCACCGTCAGAATCTTTCTGTGAATCTGAACAACCACTACTATCTGCTGTCTCACCGCTAGGAGTATCTGCACAACTATCTACATCATCCGATACACTATCACTATCTGTATCTTTCTGTGAATCTGCACAGCCGTTAGCATCTACTGTAGACCCCTCAAAAGTTTCATCGCAAACATCTAGATCATCTGTTACTCCATCCCCGTCAGTATCTCTTTCTGAAATAGAACATCCATCTAAATCTACTAATTCATTCTCTGGGGTAGAGGGGCAAGAGTCGTAATTATCTCCCACTCCGTCTCCATCGGTATCGATAAGTTCAAAATTTGCTGTTATCGTTTTATCAGAATCCATTATTAATGTCACAATAGAAATAAATCCTGTAACATCGCCTGTCCAATCCTTGAAGTAATAACCAGGATTTTCCACGGCTGTCAAGCCAACAGTTGTACCCAAATCGTATATTGGCCCTACAGGAAGCGTAATAATTGAACCACCATAAATTGGATTAATTCTGATTCTTAAACTTACTTGATCCTCCTCACAATTGGTAAACAATGCAAGTGGACAAAGAATACTTACAAATAGGAGGTTTTTTAAGTTTTTCATAGCTGTAGGTAGCAGTTATTTTAAGCCAATACAAGTTAAAAAGATATTTTAACTAACTCCAAGAAATAATGTGTGCATTGTATTGCACCTATTTTTTAAATATCAAAACAACCTTTCCAAACAGTAACACAATATCCTTATATCTAACAGGTTTATCAAAGGATTTAATTATCGCCTTTCTTACGTTATTTATCTCTAAGAACATCTTTCTTTGAGTATATCCTCAAGTTCTTTGTCTGAGTATTGATCTATACTTTGAACTATCTCTACTTTAAAATCATCGGCTATGGGTTCTTCTATTATCTTTTTGGGAAGTGTATATCTTAAACTTATTTCTATTAGACGTAACTTCTCTGCTTTTGACAATTCTTCTAGTTTGACACTTTGAAGAATGTCAACTAATAATCCTTTTAACCTTTCACTTATCTCTGAGGTTATCTTTCCTTCACCCCTTTTAGTTGTCTTACCGTATTGATTACCCTCTTTAAATGGCATATGTTATTCTATGATTTTTTAACTGCTATGTTATGATAAGAATAATCTTCACCCAAATGTATAACCAAATGGTATAGTTCTTTTTTAGATTTAATATTATCAAAGTTTCCAAGGATATTGTCTTTCAATTTTAGAGTTTTTTCTAACTTTCTTTTTGTGACATTTTTACCCTCAACTATTAAGTAGATAAAACTACCTATTGATTTATTTGAGGATGATACCCCAAATACTTTTTTGAATTCTTGTATAGCTAGAACTTTATTAATTATTCTATCCAAATAAGAATAACTGATTTTATAATCTACATTAATTGAAACTTGATAATTCCATTTGCCAATCTTAAGTAAACCATTTAAATATTCTGCTGATTGATTTTTCATTTCCGATTATTTCCCAATTGCCTTTGTTAGATTTTTGGATTTATCACTAGACACACCTTTTGCAAGATTTAAAAAGACACACTTCCCTTACCCATCAATAAAAAGAAATGTGCCTCTAGAATTAAACTTTGCCTGCGTTGAGTTTCCGTTTCACCCTGGACTTAACGCTACAACTATACAACAATGCGTCAATCTGTAAACTCTTGAATGCAAATATAGTTTGTATCCCCCGCTAGGCGTTTTACTTGCACCTGCCTCGCTCATTCTGCTTTTTTCTATGAGCATTAATTATTATTAGCCGAAAAGTATCTAGCCAAAAAACTAACAATTTCAGAATTATTGTTCTGATACGTATATAACGAAGGATTAAATTGATTTTTGAGATTCCAAATAAAAAAAGTTTTCCACATTTGATTTAGAGCTTGAATAGATCAGGCTATTGACATATTAAATAAGCAATTATCTCAATGTATAAATTTTAAAAAAAAATTTAAAAAATTATTTAACAAATCAATTGATTTATAAAAACTGCCAAATAACTGCCAAGAAATGAATAGATTTAGATAAAAACAATAAGTGACTACCAACAAAAAAGGTCTTAAAACTAATTAAGACCTTTTTCAATAGCTCCTCCTCTAGGGCTCGAACCTAGGACCCTCTGATTAACAGTCAGATGCTCTAACCAACTGAGCTAAGGAGGATTAATTACTTCGAGCACATTATATCGATAATGCGACTCTTGAAACGATTACAAATCTATTGTGAGTATCCAATTATGCAAAGCCTTTATCCTAAAAAAAAATTCCATCCATTTAAGCCTGATCATTTATTGTAATTTTTAATAAGACATTATGGCATAATAAGAAGGCAAAAATCAAAAATTAGTGACAAAATGTCATTATAATTGAAGCGTGACGTAAAAAAAAGAGAATGGCACAAATTCTGAACAGGTATTTGTAAAATGTTAAATAATCTAAATATTCAAAAAAATGGAAACATTCAAATTAAATTCAAACTTTTACAGACCGATTCCTCTCAATAAGTTTATCGATCAATTTATTAACGAAGATTATGCTGGCGGTCGTTCGGCCCAAGAATTTACGCCTAAAGTTGATATCGCAGAGAGTGATACATCATTTGAAATACAACTGCAACTACCGGGTATACCCAAAGAACAAATAGATATCATAATAGAAAGAGATCAAATAACCGTAAGCGGTGAGCGTAATATCGAAAAGAATGAAGAAGGTAAAAAATTTAATAGCATTGAGAGCCATTTCGGTGCCTTCAGAAGATCATTTACTTTACCGGAAAATATCAATAAGGATGAAATAAAAGCGAATCATACGTACGGCGTCTTGGTCATTGAAATACCAAAGGATATGAAGAAAATGATTAAAAAATCAATTGCGATCAGTTAAGGCTACCTCAAACACAAGATCAGAGCAGTTTTTGATATTGTTCTGATCTTATTTATCCTTTTTTTTGTTAAATCATGTTAAGGTATCGATCATATGATCTATTTTTTACGTTATTAGGTCTCATTATAAAATCATTACTTTTATTTTTGTTAAAACTTTACATATTATGGCTAGAAAAAAATTAATTTTTGCTATGGCAGCTTCGTCCTTCATGGGAGGATTTTTAGCACTAGGTAGTTTTATGCTCTTACAGCCGAATCCAGAGCCAATAATTGTTCCTGTCTCTAAAAAAGAAACAATTCATTCTGCTGCTTTAACGAATTATCAATTTGATACGACTGCATTTTTGATCCCAGATGGCCTCAACTTCGTGACGGCTGCGAGGAAGTCAACACCTGCGGTCGTCCACATAAGTACGAAAGTCGCGGCGGACTACAACATGGAGCAAAATCCATTATACCATTTTTTTAAAGATTATTTAGATGACGAGGTCCAAAAAGAAAGAAGACGACGTTCTGGTTCAGGATCGGGTGTCATCGTATCACCAGATGGGTACATTGTTACGAATAATCATGTGATCGATGGGGCCGAAGAAATTGACGTTTTGTTAAATGACAATCGGACTTTCAAAGCATCAATTGTAGGTATCGATCCCACCACCGATTTGGCAGTCATTAAAATTAATCAAACCGGACTTATTGCAATGCAATGGGGGAATTCAGACCTTATTAATATCGGAGAATGGGTACTTGCAGTAGGTAATCCATATACCTTTAATAGTACCGTAACTGCTGGTATTGTTAGTGCAAAAGCAAGAAATATTGACATCCTCAGAAAAAATGCAAATGATTTGAGTATTGAATCTTTCATTCAAACCGATGCAGCGGTCAATCCAGGAAATAGTGGTGGTGCATTAGTCAATTTAAAGGGTGAACTTGTGGGCATAAACACAGCTATAATGTCTCCAACTGGATCGTATGCAGGTTATTCCTTTGCCGTCCCAGTAAGCTTAGTTAAGAAAGTTTATGTTGATTTGTTGGAATATGGAACGGTGCAGAGAGCCTTATTAGGAATTAGAATTGGGGATGTAAATGCAAAATTAGCCAAAGAGGAAAATTTAGGGGTCAATCGAGGCGTATATATTGCTTCAGTTGGAAACCAGTCTGCAGCAGAGCTCGCTGGATTAGAATCCGGGGATGTCATCATTGCTGTGAATGAGAAACCCGTAAACAATACATCAGAATTGCAAGAGCAAGTCGCATTGAATCGCCCAGGAGATCAAGTATGGATTAAATATATTCGTAATCAAAAGACTCAAAAAGTATCAGTGATATTGCAAAATAGCCTGGGTACCATGGAAGTAGTCAAAGCAATTAACCGTCTTAATTTAGATGGTGGCTCTTTTGAAGATTTATCTCAACAAGAACTTAAGAAGCTTAACCTTAAAAGCGGTATACGACTAGAAGAAATTGGTCCAGGAAAATGGAAAAAAGCGGGTATACAACCTGGTTTTATCATTACCATGATAGATAAAAGATCTATCAAAAACATAGAAGAGTTAAAAATTTATTTAGATGCTGTAAAAGGAGATGGTATATTGATTACAGGCTATTACCCCAATGGTGAAAAAGTGTATTACGGCATTGCTTGGTAACAAGTTTATCTACTGTACTAAAACCGTTTTAATTAGAAACGGTTTTTTTATGTTCTAGAATTAAGATTCTTTTAATTTGTACCCATATATTAAAATCTTAAAGAAATATGACTCTAATTGACACCTCCTTTCTCTCTGAACTAGAAATTAAAAAAGAAAACTTGGGAGCTGCCATTGGTCCAAAATGGATTTCAACGCAAGGTACTTCAATCAGCTCTATTTCACCTGTAGATGCATCCGTCATCGGTACGGCGAATTTGGCCACCGAAAAAGAATACAACCAAGTAATCAAAGCTGCGCAAGAGGCCTTTTTAAAATGGAGACTGATCCCTGCACCTCAGCGCGGAGAAATCGTTCGTCAAATTGGTAATGCCTTGAGAGTCGAAAAATTAGCCTTAAGCAAATTGGTTTCTTATGAAATGGGTAAATCATTGCAAGAAGGTATGGGTGAAGTGCAAGAAATGATAGATATCTGTGATTTTGCAGTGGGATTGTCTCGGCAACTTTATGGTTTAACCATTCACTCCGAACGACCCGCACACAGGATGTATGAGCAATGGCACCCTTTGGGAGTTGTAGGAATTATTTCAGCCTTTAATTTTCCAGTAGCTGTTTGGGCTTGGAACAGCATGCTGGCTTGGGTATGTGGAGATGTTTGCGTTTGGAAGCCCTCAGAAAAAGTACCTCTGACCGCTATTGCATGTCAAAAAATTATTCAAAAAGTATTTGAAACCAATGATGTTCCCGCCGGTATCTGTTGCTTGGTGATTGGCGACGCCAAAATAGGTAAAATCATGGCTGAAGACTCTCGAATTCCATTAATTTCAGCTACCGGATCCACCAGAATGGGTAAATCTGTAGCTGCTTCCGTTGGAGCTCGATTGGGTAAATCCATTTTGGAGCTGGGGGGTAATAATGCCATGATCATCACTGCAAACGCAGATCTTGAAATAGCTATTCCTAGTGCAGTTTTCGGTGCTCTAGGTACGGCCGGACAAC
This sequence comes from uncultured Marinoscillum sp., assembly GCA_902605755.1. GTDB lineage: Bacteria > Bacteroidota > Bacteroidia > Cytophagales > Cyclobacteriaceae > UBA4465. Next base: position 8,749 of record CACLDR010000028.1, read on the forward strand.
GGTGTACCTCCACTCGAAGATTACTCATCCATGACAGCCAATTTGAAGCCATGAAATCTAAATTGATACATGCCTATCAACAAATCGCTATTGGTAATCCTCTTGATGAACAAAACCACATGGGCCCGCTAATTGATCAGGACGCGGTAAAAGCTTATGAAAGTGCACGGATAAAGATTATTGCTGAGGGTGGGAAAGTAGTAGTAGAAGGTGGTGTGTTGACTGGTAATGAATATACCTCAGGCTGCTATGTTAAACCTTGTATTTATGAAATGGAGGAATATCATCAAATGATATGTGAGGAAACCTTCGCTCCTATCCTATATTTAATCAAATATAAAAACCTAGATGAGGCCATTCAAATTCAAAATAATGTCCCTCAAGGCCTATCGTCTGCAATCATGACCAACAACTTACGTGAATCCGAACTTTTCTTATCACATGCAGGATCAGATTGTGGCATCGCCAATGTAAACATTGGTACCTCGGGCGCAGAAATTGGTGGTGCATTTGGTGGAGAAAAAGAAACAGGTGGCGGAAGAGAGTCAGGTTCTGATTCATGGAAAGCCTACATGCGCAGACAAACCAATACAATTAATTATTCCAAAGAGCTTCCCCTGGCCCAGGGAATTAAATTTGATTTTTAGTTGCAATGGACTTATCCACGCTAAAATTGAAGGTTCATCAAAAATGTTTACATCTTGCTTTAACGAAAATTGAGGACCTAAAATCAGAATTGGAGTCACTTAAAGAAGCTTCCAATGCTGATATTAAAAGTTCGGTAGGAGATAAATACGAAACAGGACGTTCCATGATTATACTTGAAAAAGAAAAGCTTGTCGCTCAACTCCAAGATGCTTATAAAATGAAAAAAGCTTTGGACTTAATCGACTTGGGAAAATCCGTCAATAAAGTAAGTCTCGGAGCCTTGGTAAAAGAGTCAGACAATTTTTATTATTTTTCTGCCAACTTTGGGGCCCTTGAGATAGCCGATGTAAAAGTTTTTGCTCTTTCCACCTTATCTCCTCTCGGTCAAGTTATGCTGAATAAAACCCCAGGGGATTCATATAAATTTAGAGGTACCCAAAGCATTATTGAAGAAGTACTTTAAAACTTTTTATATTATAACTGTTATATATTATAACTGTTAATAATATCTTAAAATCTCAATATTTTTAAACCTTATTTACAATATGTTGGATTTTTACTAAAACCATTTAATCAATTATAAAAGATGTAATGTATTAGATTCAAAAAAAATTAATGAGATACATTTTGATTACTCTATCTATCTGCCTTTCCCTAAGCTCTATGGGTCAAGCAAATGATCCCTACCTCAGGCTCACTTTAATCAAGGCCAAAGAAGTAAGTAATTATGGTGAAAATCTGACACAAAAATTTGTACGCCTCCACCAGCAAAGAATAAAAGATGGAATTATCAATGGCTAGGATTTGTGGCAAGTCGTAAATTCACGCCAAACCCCATTCAGTCATGTCGTTGTCACCTTGACGGATATATCCAAAATGGATAGTCTTTATTCAGGTGTCGACATGCAAAAAGTTTTTCCGGACATGACTAACAGTGATATTAAAACTTTTTACGAAAACAATATTACCAGTCGTGATATCATCGCGATTACATAATTACCACAGTTAAGAGCATTTCAAATGACAAAACTATCCCTGAAGAATTTATGGTGATGAATTTCATGAAAGTTAAGGAAGGTAAATTCAAGACACTTGAAGATATGGAAATAGATTTGACAACGATGGCCATGCATAATGAGAAATTCAGAACCGGATGGACTTTACAAAAAAGAATATAAGCACGGCACTGATTTATATTGTAATTAACTGACTGTAGATTGGTATGCCAAATATTCAGATTGTATCAAAGCATCATCAATCCCAACTAACGATGCAGACAAGGGCTATCAATCCATGATGGCCATCCGAGACCTTCACGATCGTACCGTTCTTCGAAAAATTATGTCGATTAGGTGAGATAATTAAAAATTTAAAAAATATTAAATATTCAAATTTTGATCAAAAACTAAACAAATAAATACAATTGGATAGTTCTTTAAAAAACATAGAATGATAAAAATGTATCAAATCCTACAAAAAATTACTCCTTGTGCAAAAAATCAAAGTCAACTACCCAGTAGATGATTTCAATCTCTTCCTCCTTATGTTTCAATATTGAATCTAACAAGGAGATGGCCCCTTCGACACTTGCTTTATGCTCCAGTAATTGATTTGTAATTTGATTAAAATTCTCAAGCCTTCTAAAAACATTATGATTGACATAAAAGTCATTTTGAATGTATTTTCTATTTTCCTCCCAAAAATAATTATACTGAGTTTTAACGTCACCTAACTCTTCCACCCAACGATCGGAAATACGAGATACAAAGTCATCAACAATCGCTTGATCTCTCGCATAGGCATTTTCCTTAATATAAAACAAATTACTTCCAGAATATATTTGAGTGAGTTCATGCTCTAAAGTATCATCAAGAAATCGAAAAGTGCCATCAAGCTGTACAGACTCATAAGCCACTTTAGGTGGATCATAAGGCATCGCTTGTTCGTAAAAACTGAGTGGAGCAAATGCGTAAGATTCGTCACCTTCACCCATAATATCCAAAAAGACAGAGTCACTATTTTCACCCCAACGATCATATTGCCTCTGAAAAAGATCATAAAACCACGTAACACCCTCAATGTATTCATCTGTATAAACAAGAATATCTTGTAATTCGACTTTCAACTTTTTCATATTATTTATATTATCACTTCGATGGTTACTATCCTCTCTCTTTTGATCAACCGCTAACGATAGGAATACACCAAAAAAGATAGCGAAAAACTCGACAACCATTTTTTTAGCTCGGTCAAAGAAATCTTGAAGACTAAACTTATCCCCAATAGTAAAGATCTTAAGGAACCAGTTCAGCTCTTTTACAGGTATATCATCACCGATGTGCTTATTTTTCCCTCCTCTTTTTCCCGTGGGAAGGTCTCCAACAAAATCCCCTCCATCTTTATTTGATGAAATAAAATGCTGTGATAAGGCTTCGTAGGCTTCCTCTACTTTAACGAGCTGCTCTTCAAAAAACGGTTCATTATTGTTACTCTCAGGATCTAACTTTTTAGCTAAGCGCTCATAAGCTTTTTGGATCTCCTTCTGGGAAGCCCCCTTCTTAAGTCCAAGGGTTTTATACTTCGCTTTCATGTAACAAATTAAACTTATAATTTATTTATAAACTGAATATAATTACATAATAATGAAATTTAAAAGCTAAATAAAGCGATCTAAATTTAGGAAAGAGATAAGACCAATAGGGAAATTTAATAAACTAATGTAGAGGTATAAAAAACATTAATTAACAAATCGGACTCCAATTTCTAATCAAAAATCAAACTTTATTATTCTTGAAAGATAACTTAAAGGAGCATGCTTCCTGTAAGTAGTAAACATAATACAAATATTTTCCCCAAATAAACGGTAGAAATGATATATCAGTGTAATCAAAAAAAAGAGCTATTATTTACTAAATCCCTTCAAAAAAATGATAGTCTTTCCCTCAAAAAAACCTCATATCTGATATATAACTATTTAAATGTTTTGATATTTGATCTGGACTTAGAAAACAATAATGAAATGAAAAATTTATTTAAAAATACTCTTTTTAAGTACCTACATAATTCTGGTCAAGAATATAGTATTTACTCAATGCACTTTTGAGAATAGAACACAATACTGAAAACTTTGAAAAAGTTCAAGAATTATACTTGTAAAAAGTGACTAAACAAGCTGCTTAAAAAGGTAATATCTCATTTTAAGCATTTCTTTAACATGTCCCAATGGACAATCTATAGGATGAAGAAAGATACAATTATTTATTTGCTCAGTCAAATGTTAATATTGAAGCAATGTTTAGTTGAAAAAATAACTGATGGAATCGAGCGGATCCTTCATAAAGCTCAGAAGAGCGAGCCATAGTTAGGGCTCTCAGTTCTAACCAAACCTGGACCGTTGATCCCACACATATCTATCAGGATGAAGGCACTATTGCCGTAGGAATAGGTAGTTTTATTCAATTCAACTTTACCGTCCAGAAAATATTGAGGGCTCCATTGATGAAAATTTAACCTTTTGGAAACCCTATTTCGAAAATAATGTGGGTAGCATGGTTAAGGTTAACTTAAACGTTGGTAGAAAACTTGCATCACTAAGTACCAAATGGGCTAAAGTATCTACATGGGATACGTTCAATTCATTGGAAGATCCGATGAATTAGCGAATTGGATCTGAATTACCAGCTAATTTATCAAAGAAATCTAAAATGAAAGAGTACAATCCTGGAGTCTTAACATATGCCAATTTCCCAAATGATCGCAAATACTGCAAAGTAAAATATTTTCGAAAAAGGATATATTTGGTTCTTCCAGGATGAATCTTCTAAAAATATGTTAAAATTCTTTGATAAATATGTTAATGAAATTAAAGATTAATCGCAAAATGAGTTCAGATAAGCCATAGACTAAGGATAGAAACTTGCTACTATGAGATAAATTTTTGTCACAAATATAGGTGTTGTAGTTGTAAAATTTTAAGACTTCATTCAAAGGTTGGATTGATCTAAATTATTATAATTTTTAATTATTGCGTTAATTTACGTAGACGGAAATCAAGCCGCTTAAAAGCATATACCTCAGAATAAATGTTAAGAAAACACATTTTAGCATAAAAAATAATAATCCCAATAATTTCGAGGTAAAGTTGTTGCTATTTGAATAAATATTGATATATTTAAACAATTTTTAAAAAAAAAAACAAATATGAAAAAATTAACAGCAGCCTTTATAGCATTATTCATGTTTTCTATTGCTCAATCCATGCCATTTCAGATTTCTCGGAAAGCCGATAATAACATTTTACTATCTCAACTTGACTTGAATGATGAAAACACTGTGATCACCTCGGAAGAAATGCCAAGAAAGAGAAGAGCAACCAGACAGAATAAAAGAATGAGAAGAAAAAGGGTTGAAAAATAAAAAAAGCAAACTTTTTTTGTATTCTATTTGTCCTCTAATCCTCAATCAAACTCTAACGCAGGGATTGCGGGCGTGTTATGGCAAGGTTCATTAGATCGAAATGTCATAACGACCGTCTGTCCGTAGTTGGCATTATTGTTTATTAAGAAAAAAAAGTAAATATTTTCAACTTCCTTACATAACTCAATAGTATAAAAAGAGTTAAAGTTATCCACTTTCCCCTTTTTTAACGAATAGTCTTCAAAAACTATTTAAAAAGGTGCATGTTAATGAAACTTAAAGTACTTAATCGTTGATAATTATTACCTAATAATTACGGATTAATAAAAATTAAAAAAGTATTAAATATTACAAAATTTTCACTAGGTAATACCCAACAGACACGTTAATCGACAAAAAGTAATAATGTCCTATCCAACAATTTTTTGAAATACCTATAAACTAATTGATTTAATTCTTAATATATCTTCTGAAGAATCGTCCTATTTCAGTTTGAATCTCAAGATAATAAGTCCCTACTTTATAATCATTCAATATTAATTCAACTTTTTCACTATTAAAACGATATTGGCCCATGGATTTCCCCTCAACACTCCAAATACTAACCAGTCTAATCTTTCCATTGGCAATAATATGAAACCTCCCTTTTGACGGGTTAGGAGAGATAGATACTACTGGTTGTAAAGTATTTAGCCCTCCCAAAATACCCATCTGGATGGGTAAAGTGAATTGCCCTTCCCAATTAGCTCCATCATTATTATCGAGGGCAAGATCTTCTAACTCTAAGTAAGCACCTGAACCATCTGCTTGAGTTGGCCAAGGCGCTTCATCTGAAAAAGTAACTTCGTCTATTCTGTTTCCATAACCATCTAGCAATAAAATTTTCTCACTTTCATTAGATAAACTTCTCGTAAATTCATCAAAAGGAATGAACCCATAACGATCTTCAAAAGATTTTGTATCATTGGCTAAATATAAACTAGTATTCCCTCCCATAAATACCCCTCTTGGAAATTGATAGGTAAGTCCCAACCCACCCAGATATAGCCCAGTAAGATCAGCAGCAATCTCACTTGCGTTGGTAATTTCAATGAACTCATAATCACTGGAAACTTCATCCTCTTCAGTCGAGGGGTGATAATTAATTTTACTAATCACAAGTGCTGGCTGCGTCACCGATAAACAAGAACCCATTGATGTCAATTGACTGGCTAACCATGAATTTCTATCCATGATAAAGCTTTTCAATTCACTAATTTGCTCTTCAAAAACACCTGTAGTTCCCCACAAAGATTCTTGTCTCGCAGCTGCCTCCGAAATATCAAGAACCGTCTCATCGATAAAATCAATCACTTTCGCCGCATTGAGCGGCATGCCAAAATCAGTTAGTTCTTGCCATCTTTTACTTAGATAACAGTTATAAACAGGATCATCAAATAAATCTTTCCAAAATTTTGCTCCCATATTACCCCCATCATCAAACTGCCACCCAAAAGTAAAACTTCGATCATACCCCCAAAGGAAAAGATCATTACCATAGGTTAAATTAAAATCCCATATAGGCCCTGCGCGTAATTTCCCATTACGCTCCTTATGAAAGAAAGTACTAAACTGGTAGCCGTCTACATTCCCAGAAAACTCATTTAAAATCATAAAATCAATAAATGAAGGAACATCTATCACAGATGGGTAACCGTCCTCGACAGAACTATTTTTATCGCTTGATGTATTTGCCAAGCGCTCAAACTCCCCTTTAATATAATCGTGTTGAGCCGGTTTTATATCTGTAGATTTTGGATATTCATGAACAAAGCTACTCCTCCATCCACCATAGTTGGGCATACTCCAAGCTTCCAAATCTGTACCCTCAATTTTATCTGTTTTAATGATATACCCACCCGTAAGATTGGGTAGTGACAGATCTTCAGGCTGAATTTTTTTTATATTGATTCGATCGTTATCAATCTTTAATTTTTCTTGAAAAAGATAAATCCCATTATACATCCCATTCAGCATAACTTCACAATATTTACTCCTTGACGCATATTGCCCGATTTGATTAGATAATTGGTAACTTAAATAATCTCTGATAAGCGAAGAATCGTAGGCAATGCCATTTAAAATCCAATCATTATCTTTAGGCATTCCCAATATTTTCACGTTGTCTTTCTGACCCATGCTATCATAAGTAGTTAGAGCATACTGCTTTTTTGTTAATCGAGATGACGATGAACCACGTATTTCTATCTTAATGGCACCGTTAAAATCTATGTAATCATGATTAGCTACATCAGAAATATCGTTTCTTTGTCCCATTCCTCTATTTACAATAATCATATTTGCATTAATTTTAGGTTCAATCGGGATAGATTGATTATTAACTGTTTCTATAACTACAATAGGTAAGTTGGACGATTGAAAATCTACATAAATGGGTGCTGAAAACCAACTCGGAGTTCTTCGGTAATTGTATTTAACATTATTGATTCCCAATGATAGTACCGGTAATGCTGTCATATCAGATGAGGTACTTGATTGATTGTGTACTTGTACGGCAATCACATTGGGACCCTCCACCAAAAGATCTATGTCGACATAAAAATATTCTGGTTTTTGACCATTAGGCAATAACGCATTGTGGTGCCCATCACTTAACTGATCATAACGAGGGATAGCTCCCGAAACCAAATCCCTTGCTATTTCTTGACCGTTGAGATACGCCACGAATCCATCATCGTAGTCAATGTCCAATCGTATCTTGTCGACTGCATTTATGTCGACGATCTCAAAAGTTTTTCTCAAGTAAATTGAGATGGTATTTTGAGGAACTAACGTGGCATCATCATCATCTCCATAGCCAAATCCAGACATCCCTCGGGACCAATTTGAGTCATCAAAATATAGGAGATTCCATGAAGGACTTGGTTGACTGCTCGGTACCCTGTAAAACCAATAATCACCCGGTAGAGCTACACTCTCCCAATGATCTATTTGCGAATAACAAAAAGTAGAAATTAAACTAATAAAAAATATAAATAAAGATCTCATTTTATCTTCCTACCTCTACATAAAAACAGTTACAGAAATATAAAGTATTTATGGGAAATCCCACAAATTTGGCAAAATTATAAATCGTTGAAAAATAATGAAAGAGGGATATTATTTGCATTTAAGAGCTGTTTTTGCAAACATCGCTTTTTCAATATTAAATCTATTAACACTCACTTACCTTTACATATTTTGGTATCATATCAATGACTATGGACTGATGAACTTACCAAAGTCTATCCTTATGGGTGTATATTTCGATTTTGCTAGCTTTTATTAAACAGGCCATAGCTCGAGGCAATAAAAGAAAAGCAATAAATAAATTATCCAAAAATATTTATTGCTTTGCATACCTATTTCCTTGATTAAATGACAATTTTTATCTCATTTATTACAAGAACAAAGATCGTTCTCCCAATTTTTTTGAATTGAATTTAGAAATACTAATGAAACATTGATTTTACCGAAAAAAATTAGGCATTTTAATCAACTTAAATAAAAAATAAATCTCTAAATATTTATGAAAGTTGAACTCTAACCTTTTTATTTTGAAATAGGATTGGACTATTTTGAATCCAAAAAAGGATAATTATAATCCGTCACTTCCAAAAATGTTTCTTTAATTGTACGTGCGCTTACCCATCTCAATAAATTCATTTGAGCTCCCGCCTTATCATTGGTCCCAGACCCCCTCGCCCCACCAAAAGGCTGCTGTCCGACAACTGCTCCTGTAGGCTTATCATTGATATAAAAATTGCCAGCGGCGTATTGCAAAACATCGGAAGCTTGCTCAATAGCATATCTATCTTTGCTAAATATTGCTCCCGTCAAAGCATAAGATGAACTTTCATCAACAAGTTTAAGGGTCGCATCAAATTTATTTTTAGGGTATACGTAGATAGAAACAATAGGTCCAAATATTTCTTCACACATCGTCTTGTAACGTGGATTTGAGGTTAAAACCACTGTTGGCTCAATGAAATAACCCTTAGAATCATCATAATTGCCGCCTAATATAATTTCAGCATCACTAGATATCTTTACATCATCAATGTATTTAGCTATTTTTTCAAAGGATTTCTTATCGATAACCGCATTAATAAAATTAGTGAAGTTTTCCGGGGAGCCCATTTTAATGCGCTTCAAAATACTAATTAATCTCTCATGAACCTCCTCCCATAAATTATCGGGGATGTATACGCGCGAAGCTGCACTACATTTTTGACCTTGATATTCAAAGGCCCCTCGAACAATTGCCGTTGAAACCTCTTGGGCATCGGCTGAAGCATGAACCATTATAAAATCTTTCCCCCCCGTCTCACCAACAATTCGCGGATAATTATTATAAATATCGATATTTTGGCCAATGGTTTTCCAAAGGTGCTTAAACACTTGCGTACTCCCCGTAAAATGCAATCCTGCAAATTCAGAATGGTTGAATACAACTTCTCCAGCAACAGGACCATCAACGTAGATCGTATTAATCACACCATCGGGTAATCCTGCAGCTTTAAAAATCTCCATGATAACTTGAGCCGAATAAATCTGAGTATAAGCAGGTTTCCATACAACAGTATTACCCATCATTGCCGGAGCTGTGCATAAATTACCCGCAATTGAGGTAAAATTGAAAGGTGTCACCGCAAATACAAATCCCTCGAGTGGTCTATACTCCATTCTATTCCAGACGCCTATTGAAGATTTCGGTTGCTGGCTATAAATTTCTTCCATATAAGTCGCATTGAACTTTAAAAAATCTATATACTCACATGCTGCATCTATTTCGGCTTGGTAAATATTTTTGGATTGTCCAAGCATGGTTGCTGCATTAATCTTCGCTCGGTAAGGTCCTGCTATTAAATCTGCTGCCTTGAGGAATATTGAAGCCCGATACTCCCAACTCAAATTAGCCCAAGCTTGCCTGGCTACTAATGCCGCTTCAATTGCATCGTGTACATGGCTTGCATTTCCCTCATGAAAATATCCTAATACGAATTGATGATCATGAGGAGGGCTCATTCTAATTTTTTGCCCAGTTCTTATTTCATTAGAACCAATATACATAGGCACGTCTTTTTCTTGAGATTTTGCCTCTTTCAAAGCTTCCTTAACTGCCTGTTTTTCGGAGGAACCATCGATGTAACTAAGTACAGGTTCATTGGAGGGTTCGGGTACTTTAAAATTTCCGTTAGGCATTGTTTATATATTTAATTTCATAGTTCAAATATAAGCAATCACTCACAGTTTACATGAATAGCGCAGGGAGTTCAATCAAGTCAAAAACTTGCAATTGAGAGCGGGAAATTGATTCTTTTAATGGGTTGTACCAAACAGATTTCCACCCTGCATTATAAGCTCCTAGGACATCTGTGCGGAGATTGTCTCCAATGATGACCATATCTTCTACGGAGCCTCCAGTGAAGTCCAACGTGAAATCAAAAATGCCTTTTGCCGGCTTTCTGTGACCCGAAGACTCAGAGGTAACCACCCAGTTAAAGTAATGATCAATCTCACTGAATTTCAATTTGATGTTCTGAGTATCATCAAAACCGTTAGTAATGATTCCTAATTCAAAATCATTTGAAAGCTTATCAAGAACTTGACGTGCATTAGGCATGAGTGCTTTTTTCATGGGACATTCGATGATAAATTGATTCGATAATTCTTTAGCTAAATTGAGATCTGAGTTGTTCACAGTATTCATAATGTAACCAAATCGATTATTTCGAATTTCAAACTTATCTATTTCTCCCATATTATAACGATGCCATAACTGCTGATTCTCTCGCTCAAATGTTTGAATAAAATGGCATTCATCACTAAAAAATCGGTGAAGTTCGAAAGTACTATATAAATCAAGCAATGTAGCTCGAGAATTGGTCTCGTAATCCCATAAAGTATGATCTAAATCAAAAAATAACTTTATCACCCTCTTAATTCTTTTATCTTCACCTTGTGCATTGCCAATTCCCTATTGGAATCCATAATAACATATACCTCAAGATCTTTCAATAATTGAGGATCTTTTTGAAGAAAAACCAACATCTTACTTACGATTTCTATCACTTCCTCTTTGAGACTATAAAATACCCATTGGTCTATTTTTTTTGATTTAACCAACCCCATATTCTTCAAGTAAGCCACGTGCCTTGAGGTTTTTGTCTGAGTAAAATCTAGAATTAATACCAAATCCGAAATAGTAAGATCTTTTGCTTCAAGCAGTAATTGAATAATTCGAACTCTAGCTTCTTCCGAAAAGGATTTGAAAATCTGAGTTCCTATTAAAAGACTGAATTTTTTAAGCTTCAAAATTGATATTTTTTGACTAAGATATGAAAAATGTCAACTTTTTGAGTTTAGTTCGTAAGAATTTGTTACTTTTTCGAACTTGAAAAAAATAATCAGCCTTGTAATATTCTTCCTTGCACTATCCTCTTTGACCTATGGCCAATATGATGAAACCGCACCTAAGGTTATTCAATTTACTGGTGTCATCTTTGCTAATGATAGCGTATCTATCGTCCCAGGTGTTCATGTTTATGTCCCTAAAGGAGGACGTGGCACCACCACCAACCCTTACGGTTTCTTTTCAATGCCTGTCTTGGAAGGAGATAGCATTATATTCTCTGCCATAGGTTTTGAAAAAACCTACTATATCATTCCGGCTCACAAAGAACCCAATAGTTTAAAGTTGATTCTATATCTAAGTGAAGATATCTTCTACTTAGAAGATATAGCCATCTTCCCTTATCCCTCTGAAGCCACTTTTAAGGCGGGGATTTTAGCGACACGGTTACCTAATGAATTTAATCAAAGTAATCTCAATGTCTGGATGAATAGTGAAGTTATGCGAGAAATGTATCGAAATCAAGTCAATAGTGGTAATGCTAACTTCCGCAATGCCATGAATGAACAAATGAATTACAACAGATATCAATATCAACCTGCAGCCAATAATTATCTCAATCCTTTCGCTTGGTCATCCTTTATACGTTCACTGAAAAAAAACTAACATCTTGAAAGTTTAATGCCAACACAATAATTTCATCTCTAATTGGGAAGAACACTTTTGGGCAACTCTTGAAGATGTTTGTACTATGATATGGTATTGTAAAGTTACTAAATCGCGTTAAGATACATAAGAAACCAATTAAGATGAACACTTTCTCTTGTATACAGCAATATAAATCAAGAAATCCATTGGTAATGATACGTCTTTGACTCAAAATTTAAACTCTTGTCTAGGTTAAAAAGATTCACGACTTTGAATTTTTTTTCGACAATCTCTGAAAAAATGAGTAAAAACCCCAATACAATATCTCAAATTTTAAAAGTAGTTTCAGGAGGAAAACTAGCAATTTTAGAGTAAATAGTATCAAAATATAATTTCTAGACTCTTTAACTATATTTGATGACAAATAGATAGATCTTATTTAAAAAAATACCAATCAAAGCAACTATTTCTTGAGCATTTAAATACTTTCTTAATAAATAAGTTGATAAATTTAGGATTATTTATGAGAATGCGTACTCTATGACCGATTGTTTACCATGATATCTTTAATACCTGATCATATACTATCTGCTTGGAACATATATGGTAATTATGCTGCCATTTTATTGATGACGGCTGGAATCCTACTAGTTATAAGCTATTACTTGAACCTCTTGATCACGATTGATAAAAAATCTCGATACGATTACATCAACAAAAATGAGATAAAATGTTTGTGGTTTTCCTTTTTACTTTTTGTCATAGGAGCTACCCTTCTGCTCAACACCTTATTCTTTCCGACTACTTGGCTTTGGTTCGCTGTCCGACTGTTCTTAAGTTCTATGATGACTATCATTATAAGTGTTATTGTTCAAAATATGTTAAAATTTTATTTCCCTTTCTTCATTGAAAAAAGACTTAAAAAATTAAGATATTCACCAAGAATTTCAGCTGACGGCAACGTCATGAAGTTATTAAGTGAAGAAGAAGAGGATGTTTACCTAGATGAAGGTATGCAGGCAGAGGAAAATGCTTATTCAGTGGATTATGACGTTTGGATTGATGAAAAAACTGGAGTTACAAAAATTGAGAAATACAACGGCAGACTTCGCGCCTTAAAATGTGAGAAATGTAATTATCAAACCTTAAAAGTCTCGAAGGAAGAAATTATAAGACCGGCTACGCTAGTTGAAGAAGGTGAACTTATAAAATTTTTAATTTGTGGATACTGTGGTCAAAAATCGAGAAAATCCCACAAGATTGCAAAACTTAATCCAAAAGTACTCTCCACGGATTAATCGAAGACCATTGAAAGAAATAACGCATTTTCAAAATGACCCTTTAACCGCAAAGCTTCTTGATCAAAAAGATCCTTTAAAAGGACTTCGAGAACGATTTCACATCCCCACACAAAATAATAAAAAGACCATTTATTTCTGTGGAAATTCATTAGGTTTACAACCTAAAATAACTTCCGAGAAAATTAACCATGAACTGAAAAAATGGGCTGAAAAAGGAGTTGAAGGACATTTTGATGAAGATCCATGGATTTCCCATCATCATAAAGGGAAAAAAGCTATTTCACACCTCGTAGGAGCAAAGATTCACGAGG
>CACLDR010000029.1 GCA_902605755.1 uncultured Marinoscillum sp.
AGCCGCATCTAAAGGGTAATCAATAATTTTTTCTAATCCATTTTTGCCAATGATTGTTGGAACACCAATACAAATATCTTGTTGCCCATATTCTCCTTCAAGGTATACACAAGATGGAAATAATTTTTTCTGATCACGCAAAATACTCTCTACTAAAAATGCTCCCGCAGCCCCAGGCGCGCACCACGCAGAGGTCCCAATTAGTTTAGTCAAAGTAGCTCCCCCCAACATTGTTTCTTCGACTACTTTTTTCTGCTGATCTTCCGTTAAAAAATTTGTTACTGGCGTACTATTGTAGGTGGCATGATTTATCAAAGGAATCATTGTAGCGTCCCCATGACCTCCAATAACCACTGCTTGCAGGTCTAATGGTGAACAATCAATGGCTTCACTTAAACGATACTTGAATCTACTGCTATCCAACAAGCCACCCATGCCGATAACCTTATCCTTAGATAACCCACTGGATTTTACACTCAAATAAGTCATAGTGTCCATTGGATTAGAAATGACAATGATAATTGTATTTGGTGAGTGTTTTAAAATATTTTTTGTTACATTTTGGACAATACTGGCATTAGTACCAATTAACTCTTCTCGTGTCATTCCTGGTTTTCTTGGGATACCAGATGTGATAACTACCACTTCAGAATCAGCGGTCGCAAGATATTCATTAGTGGATCCAATTATCTTAGTATTAAACCCATTTAAAGTAGCACATTGGTTCATATCCATGGCTTTCCCTTCTGCAAGACCTTTTTTAATGTCTAGTAAAACCACTTCTTCACACAGTTCTTTGCGGGCAATATTTTCTGCGCAAGTAGCTCCAACAGCTCCTGCTCCAACTACAGTGACCTTCATTTATTGTTTTATATTTTAAAAAATTTAATCAAAGTTACATGTCATTAGATTAATAGAAAAGGAATGCTTCTAATTATCACACCCAGTAAATTCTATTGAAAAAATAAAAACTCCCTTCTCATTTTATATAACTTTCTTATCCCTCTTTAAATCTGTCACTTCGATTTGTACAACGCCTGTGGTTGATTTTTTTAATTTGAACCGTTCATCAATACGAATACCGACAATCCAACAAATTTCTTTTTCAGAAGCTAAAATTAAAAGGCTTTCTTTCTTGATTCTTGGGATTTTTTGATCTACCAAAAAATCACTTACTTTTTTCTTTTGGACCATACCAAGAGGATAAAAATAATCTCCTTTTTCCCATTTTCTCAGAACAAGTGGAAATTTCAACCTCTCCACATCCAAACATGCAGTGTCTAAACTATTATTCTTAATAAGCTTAGTGGTAAATTTTAAATAATTAAATGCGAATCGATAGTTACAAAATTCAACTGCATCAGATCCATTAATTATTACTTTATGAGCCGCTTGATCAATGATCCGATCGGTCGTCCCAATCCATACCTTGTCTCTGTCTACGTTTAATTGATATTTATTCCAATAAAACATTGCCGAATGATTCCGAATGACGGATCTAAAAATTTGTTTATATTGTGCGTATCCTAATTGATAACTTTTCAGCAATTCAAAAAGTAACAAATGGTCCAATGGATTATCTCTAACCCAGGACACTTCCAGGCAGTCTATTGGGCCTGATTTCAAATATTGTGCTCTCAAGTCCAAAACCTTTCGATCGAGTAACATTTCACTAGCGATAAGACGAGTTTGTGTATCCCTGAAAGTTTGTAAGACTGAGGGATTGATATCTTTCAAAACAGGTAATACCTTGTTGCGGATGCTATTGCGTAAATATTTGTTACTCAGGTTAGATACATCTTCACGCCATAAAATACGCTTTTCTAAGGCATAATTTACTATTTCTTGTTTATCAAAAATTAATAAAGGACGCACAAAAGGTCCCTGTTGCATTTTCATCCCCCTTAATCCGCGAATACCAGTTCCTTTAGTCAAATTGAATAGAACTGTCTCTAGGTTATCATCGGCATGATGCGCTGTTAATATGTGAGAACATTTGTGCAAAGTGGCTAACTCAGAAAACCAATTATAGCGTAAATATCGAGCCGCCATTTGGGTTGATACCTGATTTTTTTTTACGAAGTCATCAGTATTTACCTTTGAAACATTAGTAATAATTCCATTATTTCGGCCCCATTGCTCGACAAAATCAGCATCCAAATCTGATTCCTCACCCCGAAGACTAAAATTCATATGGGCAATAATAAAGTTAAAATGTAACTCCTTTAATAAATGAGAAAGTACCATAGAGTCTACTCCAGCACTGACCCCTACGAGCAGCCTATTATGAGTATTAAATAAATAATGAGATTCAATATGTGCTTTTAATTTTGCTAACATATAATTCTCTCTGTTATGCTGTCAATTAATATGTTACTTTTGTAAACAGTTGTATGTATTAGATGCAAAATTACCTTTTATTAATTACGATTCTCCTAATTTCTCTGACTTCTACAGCTCAAAAGAGGTTTAAGTATACCGCCAAAGGTAAACAGGAAGTTGTACGAAAAAAGGGCCAATCAATTAGATACCTTATTGACAGTGTGGTATTTGTCCAAAAAGAGACTACTGTGTACTGTGACAGTGCAATTTACAAAAGAGCCAGGAATCAATTGAAAGCTTATGGTAATGTAAAAATCACAAATGATTCAACCGTAGTCAAATCTGATCGCCTTGTATATTTCGGAGACGATCGAGTAACACAACTTCGTGAAGATGTTATTTATAAACGAGGATTTCAGGAACTTTACACAGACCATTTAGATTACAATTTAGACTCAGAAATAGCTTATTATTTTGATGGAGGACAATTGATTGATACCACAAATATACTTTCAAGCATATTGGGCTATTTTTATGCAAAAGAAAATATTGCACGATTTTATCAGTCAGTAGTATTAACATCTCCTGATTTTACTCTAAAAACTGATACTCTTCGATATAACACGCTATCCAAAATTGCCTACAGCTTTGGTCCTACAGAGATAACAAATAAAGAGGGTATAACAATTTATGCCAATGGAGGGGAATTCCGGACCGAAATCAATCAAACAGAAATATCATCAGGAAATGTTGAAACCTCCGAATATGTTTTAAATGGAGAGAAATTATTTTTTGATGATTTTAGGCAATACTATTTAGGTGAGGGTAAGGTAAAACTTACTTCAAAAGAAGATAATATAATTCTTTTCGGTGACGAAGGTTATCATGATAAAGGCAACGGTTTTAGCAAAATTTATGGTAATGCGATAATGAAAAAAATTATGCAATTGGATACCTTTTATATAGCCGCAGATACGATGGTGGCCATAGAAAGTGAATATGATTCAGCCAGAAGAATATTGGCTTATCCGGACATCAGGATATTTAAAATGAATGTTCAAGGAATTGCTGATTCTACGGCTTATTTTTTGGCAGATTCTGTTATAATACTTTATCAAAATCCTATTTTATGGACAGGGGAAAATCAAGTACTTTCAGATACCATCGCTATCCATCTTAGTGACAGTAGCGTAGAAAAAATGGACTTAAAAAGAAATGCATTTCTAATTTCCAAAGATTCCGTAAGTAATTTTAATCAAATAAAAGGACGACTAATGAATATCTATTTTCAAGACGAAAAATTGAATTACATTGATATAAACGGTAATTGTGAAAGTCTTTTTCATTCAATGGATGAAACGGATACTATCCTATTAGGAATTAATAAAATGTTAACCAGTAATATGACTATTCGCTTTCTCAATAATCAAATTCATGACTTTACCCTCTACAAATCTCCAGAGGGTCGATTTATACCTCCACACATGATTACTGAAACAGATAAAACGCTTGATAACTTTAATTGGATTATCGATCGAAGACCTTCATTGCAGGATATTTTTACAAAACCTGTTTATGATGAGCTTTTGGTACCAGTGCATGATTACGATATTAACGTTAAATCTGATAAACAAGAAATAGAAGAAAATAGAAAGAATCGTAAAGAGAGGAAGAAAGGTAACAGTTCACAAAGAAGTCGTAATTAATGGATTTATAATGATAGTGCGCTACTTTTGCCAAAATGTTCTCTAAAAATGATCAAAAGTTATATTAGAACAATTCTCATAGGCCTCCTATGTCTTTTCACAGTAAGCTGTTCAAAATACCAGAAATTGCGAAAAAGTACTGATTGGCAACCTAAATTCGAGGCAGCCATGAAATATTACGAAAAAAAGGATTATGCCAGGGCTATTGCTCTTTTTGAGGATATTCTGCCCATAATACGCGGTACTAAGGAAGCTGAGTCAGCAAACTTTTATTACGCCTATGCACACTTTTACCAGGATTTATTCATTCTGAGCGCCCATTATTTTGAAACATTCCTAGAAATTTATTCTCGGAGTGATTTGGCAATTGAAGCCAATTATATGTTTGGATATTCACTCTACATGCAGTCTCCTGAATTTAATTTGGATCAATCACCTAGCAATCAAGCCATAAACGTGATGCAGAATTTCATCAATCAGTATCCTTCATCAAAATTTGCTGAAAATGCAGGAAAGATTGTGAATGAATTAGAACTAAAATTGGAAAAGAAAGAATTTGAAAATGCAAAATTGTATTATAAGCTTCAAAAATATGAGGCCGCAATGGTTACTCTAGAAAATTTCATCAAGGAATTTCCAGGTTCTACTTTTCAAGAAGAAGCGCTTTTTTTAACCATTCAAACAGCGCATGATTACGCAACAGCCAGTATCATTTCACTTCAAAATGAGCGTTTTAAATCATGTTTAGACAAATATCAAATTTTCGTTGATAAATATCCCAAAAGCATCTTTTTGAAAGATGCTGAAAAATATTATGTGAATAGTACAGATTTTTTAACTAAATTTGTGCTTCAAAATAATTAAGAAATTATGGCTAGTGATGCTTCCCTCAAAACAAGAGAAAATTCCATTTTATCAAAACCTACAGAAAATATATTTGAATCTCTCGTAATTATTGGCAAACGTGCCAGACAAATTTCAAGTATTCAGAAAGAAGAACTTAATGGGAAACTAGCTGAATTTGCCTCGAATGTAGACAACCTTGAAGAAATCTTTGAAAACAGAGAACAAATTGAAATTTCCAAATTCTACGAGCGGATGCCCAAACCAACAACAACAGCAACTGAGGAGTTTCTCAACGGTGAGGTAATATTTAGAAGACCTGATGAAAATACCACTAATAACGTAAATCTGTAATCTGCCCAAGCCAATGTTGGCAGGAAAAAAAATACTTTTAGCAGTCACTGGGTCCATTGCCGCTTATAAGGCAGCGCTAATTGTTCGGCTTTTTGTAAAAGAGAAGGCGGAGATACGCGTTATAATGACGGAAAATTCGAAAAAATTTGTTACCCCCACTACTCTATCAACATTATCCAAGCACCCCGTATACAGCTCTTTTTATAAGGACAATTCAGAAGAGTGGCACAATCATGTAGCTCTCAGTGCTTGGGCAGATGTACTTATTATTGCTCCTGCCTCAGCCCAAACCCTTGCGAAAATGGCAAATGGTTTGTGCGATAATTTTCTTTTGTCCGTTTTTCTCTCCATAAAATGTCCTGTATATTTCGCTCCAGCAATGGATTTGGATATGTTGGCGCATCCTACAACAAAAAAAAATATTGATATATTGGTCTCGCTGGGAAATCATCTAATTGCCCCCGAAATAGGGGAGCTTGCCAGCGGTCTAAATGGTAAAGGAAGAATGGCAGAACCAGAAACTATCGTTGACATTATTTTGGAAGCCTTTAATTCAGTGATATTTAGTAATAAAAAAGTACTCATTACTTCCGGTCCTACATACGAAACTATTGACTCGGTTAGATTTATTGGAAATTATTCTTCTGGTAAGATGGGATATGCCTTGGCCTTCTTATTTGCTAGAAAAGGCGCTGAAGTTGTATTCATTTCTGGTCCGGTAAAAGATTATCCCGTGCATCCACACATTGAAGTCATAAAAGTTACCTCAGCTGATCAAATGATGGAGGCATGCAAAAATCAATATGTAGACATTAACTTCGCTGTTTTTGCAGCTGCAGTTGCTGATTACAAGCCCAGCAAACATTTTGATAAAAAACATAAAAAAGATGGAACTCCATTAAATATAAAATTGATAGAAAATCCCGATATTGCTCGAGAAATGGGTAAATTAAAAACTAAAAAGCAACTTCATATTGGATTTGCATTAGAAACAGATGATGGAGAAACCTCCGCAAAGTCGAAAATAAAGCGTAAAAATTTGGATCTTATTGTTTTAAATTCTCTAAAGGATCCAGGAGTTGATTTCGGTCGAGATATGAATAAAATCACAATTTTTGACCCTTTCAATAAAAAAATTTCTTTTGATTTAAAAAATAAAAAAGAAGTCGCTCATGACATTGTGAAAATAATTGAAAGTTATGCTTAAATTATGTGCTTTGATTTTTTTCTTAATCCCGTCGTTACTGCTGAGTCAAGAATTAAATTGTCGTGTAATAGTCAATGCTCAAGCTATTCAAAGTAGTGACCCATCTACCATTACCGAAATGGAAGTTGCCTTCAGTGAGTTTCTCAATAATACAAAATGGACCTCTGATCAGTTTAAACCTGAAGAAAGAATAAATTGTAACATTATTCTTACACTAAACGATCAAAGTGATCCCGCACTCGGAAAGTACCAAGCCTCCGTGCAGGTACTCTCCTCCAGACCTATTTACAATACTAATCATGAAACAATTCTATTGAATTTTGCTGATAGAGATTGGACGTTTGAATATGTTAGCTCGCAACCCATCATTTATAATGAAAATAGCTTTATCGACAACCTTTCCTCTTTGCTATCGTATTATGCTTTGGTAATTATAGGATTAGATTATGATTCCTTTGGAAAATTAAGGGGAGAGGCGTATTTTAATCTGGCCTGGCGGGTAATAACAAACGCACAAAATTCTGGCTATAACGGATGGGATCAGTTCAATAGCATTAGAAATCGATATTGGTTGGTCGAAAATCTTTTGAACGCTCAAATGAAACCTATTAGGGAGGCTAGTTACCAATATCACTTACAGGGCTTAGATCATTTTTTGGAAACACCTGAGGAAGCAAGAAAAATGATCTCTGAAAGCATCCAGAAAATACTTCAAGTCAATCAGGCCAGGCCCCGATCGATACTTACTATTAGCTTTCTAGATGCTAAAACAGATGAACTCAGTCAAATATTTTCAAAAGGAGATCCGTCACTGCGCAAAAGAACTTATAATATGCTCGTGAATATTGATGCCACGAAGCGTTCAGATTTCGCGAATATGATTAAATGATGCCCAGTAGACAAATCAAAATATCAATATCAGATCTAGATAAATATTATCAAAAATGGTTAACATTTATCCTTAAAGATGGTGTTGTAATATTTGGAAAAATGATTAGTATTGAAGAAAATAAAATTTTATATCAAAATTCGTCTATGAAAAGTGCTTTGATATTCCGCTCAGAGGTAGATGAAGTTTGGAGAGATGTACAAATCTGATCTCTATGATCAAATCACTTTCAATCATTAATTTTGCTTTAATCAAGGAATTAGAACTGGTTCCAGCACCAGGCCTTAATGTAATTACTGGAGAAACGGGAGCTGGAAAATCAATTATGCTAGGCGCTCTTGGCCTACTAATGGGCCATAGGGCAGACAGCAAAGCCCTGTGGGATATAAATATAAAATGTCAAATAGAAGGACATTTTGAAATTTCTCCTTATCACCTTCAGTCTTTTTTCGAGGTTCACGAACTTGACTACGAGGCGGAAACCATTATACGTCGAGAAATTTCTCCTAATGGAAAAAGTAGGGCTTTTATCAATGATACTCCAGTAACTTTAGAAATACTGAAAAATTTTGCCTTGAAACTCATGGATATCCACTCCCAACATGAGTCCTTAAATCTAGAGAATCATCAGTATCAACTCAATGTATTGGATCAATTTTCACTTAATACCCCACAAGTCCAAGCCTACAAAGAGGCCTTTGAAATCTATCATCAGAGAAAAAAAGCATATGAAAAATTGGTTGTTTGGCATAATAGCTCGAAAAAAGATCAAGATTATGAAAGTCATAATCTTCGAGAATTAGAAGAAGCAAAATTAGATGATATTGATTTAGAACGACTTGAACAGAATTTAACAACCTTGCAACATGCAGAGGAAATCAAACTCAAGCTTTCACAAGCAATACAAGTATTAGACAAAGAAGACTTTGCCTTGATAAAACAACTAGAATTATTAGATTCCGAAATGATATCCATCAACAATCTTTCTGGTAAATTTAATGGGATTAAAGAGAGAGTTTCGAGCTCATTAATCGAACTAAAAGATATTTTTGAAGCTCTACTTGAAGAACAAGAACAGATAGAATTAGATCCCCAAAAAATAGAGGAACTGAGTGAGCAACGCTCACTAATTTATCGATTGCAGCAAAAATATGAGCTTCAAACGATCAAAGAGTTGATCGATTACAGGGAGCAATTATCCGAAAAACTTAACCATCTGAATGATCTTGATGAAGAGCTTAATGTCTCAAAGGAGCAAATGAATCTTGCATTGGATCAAGTAATGATACTTGGGACCGCTCTCTCAAAACATCGTCATCGATCAGCATTGAATTTTGAAACGAAAATAACAAATGTTATTCATAACATTGGCATTGAAAATGGTAAAGTAAAAGTTGATTTGGAGGTCATTGAGCCCAATATAAATGGTATTAACAAATGTTCAATCCTATTTTCAGCCAATAAGGGTATTCCCCCTAAACCACTTAAAAATATAGCCTCGGGCGGTGAATTATCTCGACTTATTTTTGCTGTAAAATATTTAATTGCAGATAAAATTGCTTTACCCACTCTTATTTTTGATGAGATTGATACGGGGATCTCTGGAAAGATTGCTGATAAAATGATCAAAATGATGAAAGTTATGGCAAAAAACCACCAAGTAATTTCAATTAGTCATTTACCCCAATTTGCTGCAGGAGGGGAGGCGCATTTCTTTGTTTATAAAGACCATAGCGCAGATAAATCTGTCACCAAAATAAAAGAATTATCAGCAGAAGGGCGTATCGAAGCCATCGCCCAAATGATTTCAGGATCAAATCCGACCAAAAGTGCCTTTGAAAGTGCTCGGGAATTGTTGTCATTATCCCGATAAAGAAATAGTTTTCATTATTTTTACCATTAAAATAATAAAAAAATGTCTCATAATTTATTGAAAAGTAAAAAGGGAATTATTTTTGGCGCCCTAGATGAAAGCTCAATTGCTTGGAAAGTTGCCCTCAAGGCTTATGAAGAAGGTGCTCAGTTCACTTTAAGCAATGCTCCTATTGCAATGAGAATGGGTAAGATTAATAAATTAGGTAAAATTTGTAATGCCGACATCATTCCAGCTGACGCCACATCCTTGGAAGATCTAGAACATCTAATCAATAAATCTACTGATATCTTGGGGGGAAAATTAGACTTTGTGCTTCATTCGATCGGAATGAGCCCAAATGTGCGTAAGAAAAAATCCTATGGCAATTTAAACTATGATTGGTTTCAAAAATCACTTGACATATCAGCCCTTTCTTTCCATAAAGTAATGCAGGTTGGTGAAAAACTAGATGCTTTTAATGAATGGGGATCCATTTTGGCCTTATCCTACATAGCGGCTCAAAGAACTTTTCCAGATTACTCTGATATGGCCCAAGCAAAAGCCGTGTTAGAATCTATAGCAAGGAGTTATGGCTATAGACTTGGTCAAAGTAAAAAAATAAGAGTAAATACGATTTCTCAGTCTCCAACTTGGACCACTGCAGGTGCGGGTGTTCCAGGTTTTGATGTTTTTTATGATTATGCGGATAAAATGTCTCCTCTGGGAAATGCCTCTGCTGAAGCATGTGCAGATTATTGTGTTTCATTATTCTCAGACTTCACCAAAATGGTTACCATGCAAAATCTAATGCATGACGGAGGATTTTCATCATCAGGCATTACTAATAGAATTGTAGAGACACTTCATAAATAGAATTGACTTTTAAATTAAATCTTTAATTTTCAATTGAAAATTTGGATTATTGCTCATTTTATCTTTGTTAACCTGTAAAATGACCTACTTGCCTCCATATAAATCTTCGGTAAACTGAATTGCTTGATATGATTACCTTTCCTAATTCAAAAATTAATCTTGGATTGAATGTTCTCAATAGACGAGCAAATGGCTATCATGACCTCGAAACCTGCATTTACCCTCTACTTTGGCATGATATTCTAGAGATTGTTCCTTCAAAATCATTTTCTTTCGTCCAAACAGGCCGTGCTATCCCTGGTGACCCAAAGCGTAATCTTTGCATCAAGGCCTATAAACTCATTAAAAAATATTACCGAATACCTCCAACGAATATACACTTACATAAAATAATTCCAACTGGAGCTGGCTTAGGGGGAGGATCTGCTGATGCAGCATTTACTCTCAAAATGCTTAATCAACTTTTTTTATTAAAAATTTCCAACAAAAGACTTAAACATTATGCCAGTTTATTAGGGAGCGATTGTCCTTTTTTTATAGAAAATCTACCTGCCATTGCCTCAGAAACAGGAACAAAATTGGAACCATATGAGCTCAACTTATCAAAAAATTACATAGTTGTAATATTTACAGATTTACATGTAAAAACCTCAAATTCTTATGCTAACATTCAGCCCAAAGTACCTAAAAATTCCTTGAGAACCTCCTTAAAAAATTTAAAAAAATGGCATGTTCTACTCCGTAATGACTTTGAACCACAATTATTTAATAACACACCCCTACTAGCTGATATAAAATCACGGCTTTATAGATTAGGAGCTTTTTATGCCTCCATGAGTGGTTCTGGATCTGCAGTTTATGGACTTTTTGAAAACCCTCCAGCTATTTCTGCTTTTCAAAAATATGAATGTATCCTTCGCTCATTAGAACTCCCCAATGAATTATCTTAGGATATCAGATTCCAGAGGTTTTCTTTTACTTTTACGGTTGAAAAGCGGATACAACAACACGGAGGACAAAATTAAACTTGTCCCCAAGTAAAAACCCAAACTCATTTTTTCACTATCACCGAAAATCAATAACGCTAAAATAATTCCATAGATAGGTTCTAAGTTAATTGTCAAATTAACAAAAAAAGCTGAAAGTCTCTTCATCAATTTAATTGAATAAGAAACTGCAAAAACAGTACAAACACTCGCTAATATAAAAAGCCATATCCCCTCTGGTAAAGTTGGCCATTCAAAACTTTTATGACTCAAATAAAAAAGATAAAAAGATAAAATTATGCCTGAAAACAAAAATGCAAAACCCATTTCAAAAAAGGTAATCACAAAATGGTTCTCTTTTTTTACCAATGACACATTAATAATGGAAAAAAGTGCTGCTAAAATGGCAGCCAATATTGCAAAAAATAGACCTTTAAAATACTGGACTTCCATGCTGAAAACGATCAGAATCCCCAATAAAGCTAACAAACTCAAAAAAACTTCAAATAGCTGAATTTGCTTTTTAAAAAAGATTGGCTCAATGATACTAGTCCAAAAAGAGGTTGTACCCATGCCCACCAAGCAAACGGCTGCAGTTGATATTTTTGCTGATAGGAAAAAAAGTATCCAATGGGTTGCCAACAAAAATCCAACAATAACTGTTTTCAATAAAGAACGACGTGAATTCAACACAAAGGATAGCCTCATTGAAAATATTATAATGCCCAATAAAAAGGCCGAAATACCCGTCCGATAAAAAACAATTTCAACTGCTGTGCGATTAATTAATAGGCCAATAATCGCTGTGAAACCCCATATAAACACGATGAAATGGAGAAAAATAACATCTTTAATTTCCTGCTTCATCTTGGAACAGTACGATATAAAATAACCCCTACCAGACCAAAAATTATGTTAGGCATCCACACAGATAGAATAGGACTGTTAAATGTATTTGCCTCTGCTAAAGCTCTGGAAAGCATGAAAGCTATAACAAATAAAAAGGCAATTAGAAATCCTAACGCAATCTGTACGCCGGTTCCTTGTCTTGATTTTTTTGAAGAGACAATAATGCCAATGAATGTTAAAATAATTACTGAAAAAGGAGACATAATTCTAATATACTTTTCAATTTTGTATATATCCACATCCGCTGATCCTCTTAAGGCCTGTTGGTCAATATGATGATTCAATTCGCTCATGGTTAAAGTCTCCCAAAGCCTTTCTTGATTTTCAAAATCAACGGGTGATAAATTTAATACCGTATCCAGAGCATACCCACTGTAAATCATTTCATTCGTCTCCTTAAAAACTCGTCTGTTCCATCTATTAAGTTTCCATTTATGTCCTAATGTATCCCATTTCATAGTACGAGCATGTAGCTTTTCCTTCAAAATACCATTTTGAATTTGCTCCAAGGTAATATTATAACCAACATTGCCTTGATTATTATATCTATCTATATAAATATACAAGTCAGGAGCAACTCGAATATGAATATTTCGATCATTGAAATAAAACGCTTTTTTCACATATTGTAATTCAAAGGCAATCCTATATTTATTAGTTTCAGGAATAAGATAAGCATTTGCCAAAAAACTTACGGTACCAATCAATATTGCACCCAAGAAATAGGGCAACATGAATCTTTTAAAACTAACTCCACTTGCCAATATGGCAATTATTTCCGTTTTTGCAGCAAATTTAGAAGTTACGAAAACGGTAGCTATAAACACTATTATAGGTGTCAAAAAACTTGCCATATAAGGTATGTAAGTCAAGAAGTAACGTAAAATCTCATCGCTGCTTACATCGTTTTTAATGAAATTGTCATTTTTCTCAGTAAAATCAATAATTACAATAATGAAGATCAATATGGACATGACAAAGATGAAAGCCGCCAAAAATTTCTTTAGAATATAGACATCAAGCTTTTTCATTTAATTATTATAATCTAACGGCTAATTTTTGTACCATCCTGTTTTTCCATAAACAAAAGTCCCCTTGAATTATATGCTTTCGAGCTGTTTTAACGAGCCACAAATAGAAACTAAGATTGTGAATACTTGATATTTGAGCGCCTAAAATCTCATTACTGATAATCAGATGCCGTAAATACGCTTTTGAATGTAGAGTATCGAGATATCCACCCAAATTAAGATCAATAGGGGAAAAATCATTCTTCCACTTCTCATTCCGGATATTGATGATTCCTTCAGAGGTAAACAACATCCCATTTCGAGCATTTCTTGTTGGCATAACACAATCGAACATATCTACCCCCAACGCAATACTTTCCAAAATATTAATCGGCGTACCTACCCCCATTAAATAACGTGGTTTATCTTTAGGTAAAATACCACACACAATTGATGTACTTTTATACATCATTTCATGTGGCTCACCTACAGATAACCCTCCAATAGCATTCCCTTCGCGATTTTGTTCGGCTATAAACTCCGCAGACCGCTCTCGGAGATCATGATATGTACATCCTTGCACAATAGGAAAAAATGTTTGATCAAATCCATAAAGTGGTTCAGTTTGATCAAAGCGATCGATACATTTTTTTAACCATCCATGAGTTCTTTGTAAAGAATTCCGCACGTATTCTCTTGAACATGGATATGGTGTACACTCATCAAAAGACATTATAATGTCCGCACCAATTTTCCTCTGAATATCAATGACATATTCGGGTGAAAAATCATGATATGATCCGTCTACATGAGATTGAAATCGAACTCCCGTTTCTTTAATTTTTCGATTGGTACCCAATGAATATAACTGATAGCCCCCGCTATCAGTTAAAATAGGATGCTCCCAACCTATAAATTTATGCAGGCCTCCAGCCCCTTCAATGATATCTATACCCGGTCTCAAATACAAATGGTAAGTATTCCCTAAAATAATCTGTGCATTGATATCAATAATGAGCTCACGATGGTGGACTGCTTTAACCGTGCCTGCTGTTCCTACGGGCATAAAAATAGGAGTTTCTACAAGCCCATGTGCAGTTGTTAAAACCCCAGCTCTCGCATCGCTTTTAGTATCTGTACAT
This sequence comes from uncultured Marinoscillum sp., assembly GCA_902605755.1. Taxonomy (GTDB): domain Bacteria; phylum Bacteroidota; class Bacteroidia; order Cytophagales; family Cyclobacteriaceae; genus UBA4465. The sequence continues at coordinate 14,097 of CACLDR010000029.1, forward strand.
ATAAGATCGAATTTCATAATGAATACAAAAATAGGCTTTTGATCGAAAGAAAATCCTATAAAATTTGCTATTATATCAATATAAAATTTTAAACATAAATGGCTTTCACTTCCGTGATTCTAAAATGCTGGAAAAACTTTTCACTAAAAAAGAAAAATCTGAACTGGTTACCACGATAAAACCATAGTTCATTCTAAAATACAGCAAAAGTTTTTGTTTTTAAATCATAGTTATTAATTGAGAAATCTTCTAAATGAACTTCATCTTGAAAAATCAATTACCTATTTAACCCATATACCGTATTGATTATCATTCAAGCATAAGTGTTCTAATTAACTTGTCAATTTCTTCGACTTCTCTTTCAAGTGTATAATTTTTACCAGCAACTTCTTGCGCATCACAACACATCTTATAAATTTCTATTTTGTTATCAAGGAGCCAAGAAACATTTTTGCAAAAATCTACATGATTTTCATACTCATATAGCAACCCATATTTACCATAACCTAATATTTCACTTGTTCCCCCTGATTTTGTAGCTAAGATGGGTAACTTTGATAACATCGCCTCTACAGTGACCATTCCAAATGTTTCGCTGTGAGAAGCTAAAACAAATACATCAATCGCGTTATAAAAGACAGTTACATCTTCTTGGTGCTTTACGAAATGAACAATATTTTCGATTTCATTCTTCTTTACAAATTGAAGGATAAGATTATAATAATTTTTGGACTCTTGATCATTGATTGTGGCCGATCCAAATATGAGTAATTCCATTTCAATTCCTCTTTTTTTTAATTCAATAAGCGCCTGCAATAAAAAAAGTTGACCTTTTTTTTCCGTAATTCTACCAATTATTCCGAGGAGGGGTGCTTTGGGCAAAATATTTAGTGCTTGTCTTGCTTCTAGTTTTGAATGCTTTCGATCCACAAACCTACTTATTTGAGTACACAAGGGAATTACTTTTATCCTATCGGCATGAAAATTCGTTTTTTCTAGTACCTCATTTTTTAAATATTGAAGTGGAGCGATCCAATAATTAATCGTTTTGAAGCGGAAATCATGAAAAAAATCACGCTTATTGACCCCAATTTGCATTTGTTGTTGATAAACTACTTTCAACTCTTTGAAAAATAAATTTTTCGCCCAGGCGATGACATCCAAATCCTTATTGTCAAAAACCATTAATGTTTTAATTCCCTTATTTCTTAAAGATTTACTTATTTGGAATGCTAATCCAAACTCAAAATACTTCCTTGCCTTGAGCAATATAATGACCTCATAAAATGAATCTTTTCCCTTTAAGTGTATTGGGGACCTTTCTTGAGTAATAAGGGTTATGATATAACCTAATTGGCTTAATGATTTTGTAATCTTCAAGACATTCATTTCCAATCCCCCCCATCCCATTGAAGTCGTCATAAAAGCTATTTTACGAGAATTTTTATTAACATTCAGAGTCATATTTTTAAAATAACTTCGACATTAGCCTCTATAATTACCCTAGTAAACCCTCAAGAGTAACCCATTTTCGAGTAGTCAAATATAAACTACTACAACATTGAATCCTATGAATATTGCATATGAAGAAGATAGATAAGAAAGAGATAATCTGAAAAAAAGAAATCTGTCAAATCATAGAAAATAATATTTCTAGGTCTCCAAAAATTGGAATTATCTTATATAATGACAACGAAATTGAGGTCTATGCATTATTGTAAATTAGAAATTTCGTATTGTTAATTAAAATTATATGACTTAAATTAAAGTGGTTTTGATTTTTTTATTTTTAAGTCCATGGATTTAATACAAAAAAATTCCTTATTGGAATTTATCTACACTTTTTATAAAGTCATTTTTAATTAAATTATTTTTTTTGAATTCATCAATAATAAAAAATTATTTCCCAGAAATAAGTACAAATCAAGAAGACAAATTCGCACAATTACAAGATTTATATGAGTTTTGGAACAAAAAAATAAATGTCATTTCCAGAAAAGATATTAAAGAACTCTACATAAGGCATGTTCTACACAGTTTAGCCATCGCTAAGTTCATTCAATTCAAACCAAAAACAAGAATAATTGACTTCGGAACAGGAGGTGGATTTCCAGGTATCCCACTCGCGTTACTATTTCCATCATCTGACTTTCATTTGGTTGATTCTACAGCCAAAAAAATCAAAGTGGTAAAAGAAGTTAGTATTGTATTGGAACTAGCAAATGTCACTAGCGAATCCGGTCGAGCAGAAAAAATAGCAAATGAATTTGATTATATTATCAGCCGCGCTGTTGCTCCTGCAAGAAAGATTTGGGAATGGGCACATTATAACACAAAAATCAATATATCTTCGAGAAAAACCAGAGGAATTATTGCTCTAAAAGGCGGTGATTTGAGGCTTGAGATGAAAAACCTAAATAAGCCTTATCAGGAAATAAACATAAAAGATTATTTTGAAGAACCATTTTTTGAAAGAAAAAAAATAATTTATATTCCCTTATGAATGCTGAAGAATTTCGAAAATATGGACATCAAGTAATTGATTGGGTCGCCGATTACTTAGAAAATATCGAACAATATCCTGTGAAGTCGCAAGTCAATCCAGGTGATATTGCCGCGACTCTTCCAAAACTTGCTCCCGAAAGAGGAGAATCTTTTGACCAACTACTTTTAGATGTAGAAGAGAAAATATTACCCGGCATCACACATTGGCAACATCCTAGTTTCCATGCATATTTCAATGCAAATGTGAGTTATGCATCCATATTGGCAGAATTAATTACTGCTGCCATAGGTGCTCAATGTATGATTTGGGAGACCTCTCCAGCCGCTGCAGAACTTGAGGAACGTGTTATGGAATGGCTAATAAACATGACAGGTCTGCCTAAAAATTGGGATGGAGTCATTCAAGATACTGCAAGTACAGGTACGCTGGTATCTATACTAACCGCTAGAGAAAAAATCTCCCGATTCAACATCAATAATCAAGGATTTTTGAATCAAAAATTAAGAATTTATTGTTCTGCTCAAACACATAGCTCAATAGATAAATCAGTTAAAATTGCAGGCATTGGTTTAGATAATTTAATTAAGATTCCTGTAGATGATCAAATGGCGCTCCGCCCACATTTATTGGAAGAGGCCATTCAATCTGACCTAGCTTCAGGTAAAATTCCTTGCTGTATCATTACCACTCTAGGTACAACTGGCACGACTGCTATGGATCCATTGGAGGCGATTGCTGACATAGGGGTAAAATATAATGTTTGGCATCATGTTGATGCTGCTTATGTCGGAGCTGCCTTTGTCCTTCCCGAATACAGACATTTTCTAAAAGGAATAGAGAAAGCGGATACTTATCTATTTAATCCTCATAAGTGGATGTTTACTAATTTTGATTGTACGGCATATTTTGTAAAAGATAAAGATTCTTTAATCAAAACTTTTGAAATACTCCCTGAATACCTAAAAACAAACACAAGAGGGAAAGTAAATGATTATAGAGATTGGGGGATACCCCTTGGAAGAAGGTTCAGGGCATTAAAATTATGGTTTGTGATCCGAGAGTATGGTGCCTCAGAAATTCGTAGAAAAATCAAAAAACATATTGAACTTGCCGCATGGCTCGAACAACAAGTAATAAATCATCCTGATTTTGAAATGGTGACCGATAGAGTCATGAGCCTAGTCGTATTTAGATGTATTAAATATCCTCATTTGGAACAAAATAATGCGATTAATACTCACATATTAAATGCAATAAATGTGTCTGGTCAAGCATACATAAGTCATACTAAAGTTAATGAACAATATGTACTCCGTGTAGTTACCGGTCAAACACATATTCAAAAGCACCATGTTGAAAAGTTATGGATACTGATTCGACAATTCGCTGACGAATATAAAACCATAGACTCGAAAAAAAGATTTTTGTAAAAAAATTAAATTGTAAAATTTATGGACGCCAATTAAAACGAAAATAAAAAAAATAATTTAAGGACTAACATAATGGTAGCATTAGAATAAATAAACCTTTTGAAAATTTATTTTAACATTTTGACGATCCCCATTGAGATAATTGAATTTACATTAAAAAAAAATTATAATCTTAGATGCCATTATAGCAGAAGAATAAGGTGATAGAGCTGATAATTTGGATATATTTCATATATACCAACCTGTTGAAATCAATAACTACTTAGTTTGATTTTAATACCTTAACTATCTTAGATTTAATTAGCATATTTAGTTTAATTGTAATGAATAATGCAGAATTAAATAATTACTCAACAAATAGTACAACATTGGGTAGATTACAAATAGCACAACATTGGGTAGATTACAAAGTAACCCAATTATTAATTTATGTAACAAGTGTTACACTAATTGGTTGCGTCTTTATTATATTCGAAAAGATTTATGGTTGGTAAGGGGTTCTTTAAGGTCATTTGCCTTTGGAACCCTTTTTTTAATTCCTACCTAAATAGCAAATATTGGTAGCAATTAATCAGCACTAACTCCAATAACAGTATTATCCATGAATCTGCTGCCGCTATTTGTAAGGTGATGATAATTACTAACTTTTTTTTGAATCAAATCTATCTTCGTGATGTAAAAGTTAGTAAAGAGATTTTAACGGAGAATCAAATACGTTTTTTAATTAAAAAAACCTAAAGTACTCAAAGCCAACCATTAATATCTGAAATAATGGATAGAAATAACTCTTTTTTGAATAAACATTCCCCAACTTTTCCAATTGAAATCCCATCCATTTGGAAAAAATATTCTTATTCTAAATTTTAACAATAAGCATATATTTTCTTGCGAATACCCAGCAAGTCAAAATCCATTGTGGCTTTAATAAGCAAATCTTTAAACAAATGAGAATAAATAACCCTACCGACATCTCATAAAGTCTGGACTAATATATTCCCTAAAGGGGCTATTAGGGTAAAATCATTTTAATTAAATAATTGATAATTAATTTACTGCCTAGAGAGATAAATCTATCGGATATCCTCTACCAATGGCACACCAATTAAGGCTCAAGAAAAAAAGTCACATATTTACCATAAATGAACGGTATGTTACCAACTTTCATGATGATCTGGATTGTAATCTGATAAATCTATTTAGCTTGATCATTAAATGACATTCGGGCCTAAGGAATATTATTTCTTAACAAATCAGACTTACATTACCAATTAAAGTATAAAAATTCATAATTCTATTCCATCCCCTTTTCCATAATAATATTACCGCTACTGCTGGCTCAATCTTGCCATAATTCGCTAAGAGTTTATCATATGAATCAAAATGCAACAAGGCTCAATGCAAAGTCCCTGAACGTACGCGCTGCAATAGTACTGCTAAATAGTAAACCCATTTTAGTCATGCGCTCCAAAACGGTAACAAAGGTAAAACTCTTGGGTACGCAGGAATAAAGGCACCGAAAAAAAAAAATTCAGTACTCTTGGATTTTAATTGACCAAGAAATACAATTGACTTAGGTAACGTTTCTAATAAATACATATTTAATGGTATCCTGTCAGATTACCACTCGGAGATCTTTCATTTTGGCTAGAACTAATTGAACAAAAAAGCATGAGTTTAGGCGAATTCAAAAGTTAAAAAAATATGATTTAATAATTTCATCAACTTATTGGACAACAAAACTTAAATTTGTGATAAACTCTAATATATGGGGTCGAATGGAATCGACAGGAAGTGTAAATACTGTATTTGCGTGTCGGGTGATAAGTGTACATCCGTAATCAAGGCACTTAAATTTTAATTGGCGAAGATTCTTACGCCATGGCTGCTTGATTTAACTTTTTAGTTAAAAATAAGTTTAAACGGTTGAGCGTCCAGAGATGTTCCCGGGCCACATCCTACCTGGCTTTCGCCTTTTGAGCGAGGAATTAGGGTGTCGAATAAAGGGCTAGTGCTGTGAGGTTACTAAGCAGTTGCGAAATTCAGTGACTAGCAGAAAAGGTAGGTTGTTATTTACCAGCCCTTCTGTAAGATCTAATAAATAACTACACATGTAGACGATACAATATTTCCTTAGCTGGACGCGGGTTCGAATCCCGCCGGCTCCACATACTAAGGGTATTTAATTTATTACAAAAAATATAATTACGTAAATCTTACACCAACGGACAATACATTGATAATAATTTTAGGAAGATAAAAAGATGAAAAAATACAGTCGTCAAATATCCAAAGCAGATTAATTAAAAAACGACATAATTTGAATTTAATTTTTGATTATATTACTAAATGATAATAATTAATTGATATATATTTTTATTTTAATCTCTACTTTTAGAAAATTTTCAGAAATAACTAAGTTATCATATTCAAACCTGTAATTAAAAGAATAATTTTAGAAAATAACCTAGAATAAATAAGAAGAGAAAACTACATTTATATAACTCCTTAGTTTATTGAATCTTATAATTTTCCTTTTGGGAAATGATTTTACCCTGACAACACAATACTTATAGGTATAAAAGTCTAACAGATTAAATAGTATTAAAAAAACAATTTTGTTAAAAGCAGACCTCAGTACCTTTTTCCAATTTTTTGGATCAATTATCAATTTAGTGTTTTATGAAAATTCCATTATTCTGGAATTTGAGGCAAGAAAAAATGTATATTATTTAGTTATTAATTATCTTCATTGAGAAATCGGACATGAGTTCTAATTTGTCATATTCTTGATTAACATGAAATCAACTTAATAAAACTTAAAAAATATAAATCCTCTAAAAAAAAATTAAATTATGTCATTATAACAGCAGCTATTACTTTTTGTTCACTTTTTTTAAAACTTTTAAGATGATTAATTTTAACAAGAATCTCTATTAGAAATAATAAAAAGGTGCTTAATTAAAAAAATAACGGCTTTTTATTTAACCAAAACAATAACATAGAGGTATTCAGTAAAAAAAGTTATCATATTATCTTAAAACTGATACGAGTTGGTAATAACAACGACGATCAAAGATATAAACTAAAGATGGATCAATGCACAAGAACTGTCGTTTAACCCATTCAATAAATTAAATTTGTAATTTGCATTCGAATCCTTATCTAAAATTTCGTTTTAATTCCTTGAGAACTAATTTTTTAAATTTACCGTTTATAGTATTTATCATAATAAATATTTTATAATTAAATCAATAATGAAAAAAACGATTGAATTTTGGGGAGTGTATTATCCCGTCATCTTGGCATTTTTGTCATTTTTGTATTCCGTAACACTTTGGTTCACAGGTAATAAATTAGAAGGGATATTTGTAGGTATTTGGGTTCCATCCATACTTTCAGCTTCCATAGCCTTAAGACAAAGAAGATCTGATCGGACTAACCAAAAAATATCAGATTGATGGAGACTGAAAACATTGTAATGTTCTCTATTGGTTTGTCGATTTTTATTTTATATTTGATGGGCTACCTATATATGGTTAAAAAAGCAAATGAATCGCAAAAAAATAAATTGACAAATGATCCTGAACTTACTGCTCCCTTCAGACA
>CACLDR010000030.1 GCA_902605755.1 uncultured Marinoscillum sp.
CATGATTGTTCAAAAAACAGCAATTGTGGAATCAAGGCATTTTTTTTGGTTAAAAGAAGGGGTTAATGGAGCCATTAATGAGGCTTTCCGAAAGCATTATCAAATTAAAGGAGATAGCAAAAAGGTAATGATCGAAGGTAGAAATATCATCGCTGCTGAAATCATTAAAAAGATGATTAATAAAATTTTGAATATTGATAAAAATTATGCTCCATTTAAAATAATTGGCTTGGAAGCAGGAACTAAAGAAGGTTTCTCCATTGATATTCCTATTGAGGTCAATGGAAGAATTCATGTGATAGGTCTCAAAGGTAAAATTGATAGAGTTGATTTAAAAGCGGGTGTATTGCGGGTGATAGATTATAAAACGGGTAAGGATGAGAAAACTTTTGAGACCCTTGACTCCCTCATCGATCGTGAAAATATTAAACGAAACAAAACTGCATTCCAAATATTTTTTTACAGCTATTTAGTACAAAATATATATAAAGAATCATACGAACGGATTGAACCGAGTATATTTAACAGTAAGCAACTCTTTGATGATAAATTTGATTGGAGACTGGTCCAAAAAGAAAAGGGGAAATCAGAAGTCAAAATACAATCATTTGGCAAGTATAGTAATAGATTTGAGAAAATTTTAGAAAAATTACTCAAGGAAATTTGGAATGCTGAATATTCCTTTGATCAGACACCCGATCTCAAAAAATGTGAATTTTGCCCGTATAATGGGATTTGCAAACGATTTTAAGAAGTCTCATTTGTATGTATCAAAAATTTTTACATAAGTCCACAAGTGTTGGCAGTCATCTATAAAAGTCTTGTGAGCCTCATGTTCCTGGTAAATATCATGCGCCTTTTTATCTTTAAAAGTAACCACTAGAGCAATGGTGTAGCTTCGTTCGATTATGGGCCTATACGTTGATGCAGGAATTCCAACATGATAGTTATCTATAGTTTCAATTTGATCGAGGAAAGAAACAGTGCGATTTTTAAAAATATCGATTTTCTTATGTGAAGTATCCTTTAACCAAATGTATAAAATTACTGTTAATTTCTTTTTTTTTTTGGTCATGAATGTAAGTTTTCAATCTCGGATAAAAGTTTTATTTTGGAATTATATATTATTTTGAAACTTTTAAAAGTGCTTTAAATTTTCTGGCAACTAAATCTATTTTTGGTTTTGACACATTTAAGATATAAGGCTGATTCGGATTCTTTTTCTCATAGTCTTGATGATATTCTTCAGCTGGATAAAAAGCGATCAATGGTTCAACCAGTGTGACGATAGGATTGACAAAAACACGGCTAATATCTTTTATCTTTTGACTAACTATAATTTTTTGGATTTGGTTATGGTAAAATACCACTGATCGATATTGTTTTCCAACATCAGGCCCTTGTCGGTTCAACTGCGTCGGGTCATGTGCAGTGAAAAGAATATCTAACAATGTTTCATAGCTAATTTTATTTGGGTCGTAATAAATTTGGACAGCTTCCGCATGCGCGGTTTTACCTGATGAAACGAGATCATATTGCGCATTATTTTTTGTTCCACCTACGTATCCAGAGATAGCTTCAATCACTCCTTCAATTTGCTCAAATGATGCCTCAATACACCAAAAACATCCGGCTGCAAATGTAGCCGTATCTAGTTTTTGACCTCTAGATAATGCTTGAAGAATATCTGATTCCTGATTTGTAGGTTCAGATGCATTGGAGACACATGACAAGGAGAATATGAGGCCCAGTAGAAAGGTAAAAGGAATAAGTTTGAATGAATGCATGTGAGAAACTAAATATTGGAATTTAAAAATTAAAATAGCTATTAAAAATTTACACTAAAATAATTAATAAACTTAATTTGACGAATGTACTCTTGTTTTATTTTTAATAATCATTTACGCTTTTTCCCTTGGAAATGCCTGTGATGCTCGCTTTTTTGATCAGGATTGTAATCTGGAGCTATACCTAAGCTTACAGGTATTTCGGCTTTGTCTATCGTTTTGCCGATGAATTTCTCAATATCAGCAAATTGCCTTTGCTCTTTCTCGTTGATAAAAGTGAAGGCAACCCCTTTAGCAGTTGCTCTAGCGGTTCGCCCAATTCTGTGAATATAATCTTCTGCATCATTGGGGACATCATAATTGATAACCAATTCAATATCTTCAATATCTATTCCTCGAGATAATATGTCAGTTGCCACCAGAATGGTTATTTTTTTTGCCTTGAATAAGTTAAGTACTTTACCTCTTTCTTTTTGATCAAGGTCTGAATGTATTTCAGCTACTGAAAATTTTAATTTTTTCAACGATTTAGTCAAATTTTTGGTTTTGCCCTTTGTCGAACAGAAAATAATGATACTTAAAAAATTCCCCGTACTCAGTACATGCTCTATTATTGGGATTTTTTGATTATCATAAACTACAAATCCCACTTGAATAATTTTTTCAGCAGGAACTGAAACGGCAACATTAATTTCTTCAGGATTATCAAGTACTTCTTTGGCAAGTATTCTTATCTTAGGAGGCATCGTGGCCGAAAACATTAAATTTTGGCGCTTTTTGGGTAGAAATGAAATAATTTTTTGTATGTCCTGATGAAACCCCATATCAAGCATTCGATCTGCTTCATCAAGTACAAGAAAATGTAAACTTTGCATGTTTACATAGCCCATTTTTAGATGGGCTATCAATCTTCCTGGTGTAGCTGTAATGACTGATACGCCTTCCGAAAGAGCTATTTTCTCTTGAGTAAAGAGATCTCCATCGCCACCACCATACACTGCGATTGAGTTCAATCGTGTAAAATAGGAGAGGCCTTGCATTTGCTGGTCTATCTGAATGGCCAATTCACGAGTTGGAACAACGATCAAACATTTACTTGATTCAGGTTCATTTTCATATAAAATGTCGTTGATAATGGGAAGTAAGAAGGCGGCGGTTTTTCCAGTACCTGTTTGAGCAGATCCTATTAGGTCTTTACCAGCTAAAATTACGGGAATTGCCTTCTCTTGAATGGGTGTTGTGGATTCAAAACCTATAGCATCTATACCTTGTAACAAGTCAGGATGGAATCCCAGTTCACTGAATTTCAATTTTTTTCAATTTTTTTTTGCAGTAATTTAGACAATATGTTTGGTATTACATTAAAGGGATTATTTCATTCTTTATTTTTTTAATATATGTTGATAACTTATGATCTGGATGTTGATAAACTGTTAATAAATATTAAGAAAGAATTTAATTATCTTGTTTATGTATTTTTTAACCATATGAGTTCTATTAACTTTAAAAACAAATAACAACTAAAATTATGGAGGCCAAAACAGTTAAGAATTCTCAAACAACTATTACTGAATTAATGATCCCTTCTTACGCAAATTTTGGTGGAAAAATACATGGTGGTATTTTATTGTCTATTATGGATAAAACTGCTTATGCTTGCGCAAGTAAGCATGCGGGAAATTATTGTGTAACTGTATCGATTGAAAATGTCGAGTTTCTACAGCCCGTTGAGGTTGGAGATTTAGTGTCGTTTTATGCTTCAGTGAATTATGTCGGTAAATCATCGTTGGTTGTGGGAATGAAAGTAGTCGCTGAAAATGTTAAAATGGCTACTGCTCGACATACCAATTCATCTTATTTTACTATGGTTGCTAAAGGTGATGACAATAAAAAAATAACAGTACCAGAACTAGTTCTGGAAGAAGAAATTGAGGTTAGAAGGTTTCTTGAGGCTCTTAAGCGTAAAGAGTTCAGCGCTGCATTCCGAGATAGAATGCAAGATGTTAAGTCCGCTTTTTCGAGAAAAGACATGAATCTTTTGAGTGAGCAACGGTGTATTGTTGGCTTTGCCTAATAAGAAAAAAAGTTATTTCGTTGATAACTAAGGGTACTAAATGTCAATTAGGCTAATTGCGTTTCTATTTTTTCACTCAGGACCGATTTTGGAACTGCTCCCACTTGTTTATCGACAATTTCTCCATTTTTAAACACAAGTAGTGTAGGTATCGATCTGATTCCAAATTTTGCAGAAACTTCAGGGTTGGTATCAACATCTACTTTCCCAATGATCGCTTTACCTTCAAATTCACTAGCTAACTCCTCAACTAAAGGGCCAATCATTTTACACGGACCACACCACTCAGCCCAAAAGTCAACTAAAACTGGTTTATCTGAGTTAATGATTTTTTCGAAATTACTGTCTGTTATTTCTACAGGCTTTGACATAAATTTTTTTTAAATAGTTATAAATTCGTTTTTTTTTAATGAAGCAAATTTAAACAATTTGCAACCTTATTTAATAATATGATTACGACTTTAATATTTTTTCTTTAGTTGAATAATACTTTATAACGTAGGTCAACTATTGATTCTATTTTTTTTATGAGTGCATAATTTGGATCAATAGTCACGCTTCGACTAATCATCTCCACATTAATCATTCGGTCTTCATGTCTATTACAAATATTTAGTTTGACCATACAATTTCCCGGAAATTCTTCCCCTAATTTTTCGAGTTCCTCAATAAAACTATCATTAATATCTTTAAGGTTAACTTGAATTTCTAGTCCCTTGACGACTTTTTCTCTAATGTCTCCTAAATATTCGATATTGGAGATTTTAAATTCTAGTTCTTCACTTTTCCACCTATTTTGAACCGATCCACTTAGGGATAAAAACCAACCTACCTCTAAGAAACTCTTAAATTTTAAATAGTTATCTGAAAATAGAAAAAAGGTGTGACTGTCACTGTAATCTTCAAAGGTGAATTGACCGAAAGGGCTTCCTTTTTTAGTCATTCTATGCTGGACTTGCGTGATAATTCCTCCTATTTTAAACACACGCCCATTAACCAACGTTAGATCTTTTAGGTCACTAATCTTTCCTTTGGTGAGGAATCGCATTTCAAATTGATACTGATCTAAAGGATGTCCTGTGATATAAAGACCTACCAAATCTTTTTCAATATTTAGTTTTTCTATCTCTCCATATGGATCAACTTCACCTACCTTTGGTTTTGATAGTCCCCTACTTTCACTTCCGCCAAATAGTGATCCTTGAGAGCTTAAAGTTTCTTGCTCTACTTTATTTGCATACGATATGGCTTTTTCAATCAAAGAAATCCCATCCTTATCAGGCTCTACATATTGCCTTCTGTGGTAAGTGGGAAAGCAATCAAAACTACCCGCTTTTGCCAAGGCCTCAAATGATTTTTTATTAACTGCTCGCAAATTGGTCCTAATTGAAAAATCAAAAATATCTTTGAAAGGTTTATCTTTGCGCTCAGCAACTATAGCTTGCACTGCTGCTTCACCGGTACCCTTAATCGCTCCGAGACCAAATCTAATTTCACCAGATGAATTCACTGTAAAATGTTCATCAGATTCATTGATGTCAGGGCCTAATACCACAATATTTTGATTTCTGCATTCTTCCATGAAAAAGGTGACTTTATCAATATTATTTTGATTATGAGTCAATACAGCCGCCATATATTCAGCAGGGTAATTAGCTTTTAGATATCCCGTTTGATAGGCTACCACTGAGTAACAAGTACTATGGGATTTATTGAAAGCATAGGCAGCAAAAGATTCCCAATCTTTCCATATTTTTTCAAGACTGGTCTGGTCATGACCCTTTGCCTTCGCCTGATTGATAAATTTGGGTTTGAGTTCTTCAATTAGTGAGAATATTTTTTTACCCATGGCTTTTCTTAAAATATCCGCTTCTCCTTTGGTAAAGCCCCCAATTTTTTGAGAAAGCAGCATGACCTGCTCTTGATAAACGGTGATACCATATGTTTCTGCCAAATATTCCTCCATATCTGGTAAGTCATAATTTATTTTTTCTATCCCATGCTTACGATTGATGAAGTTTGGAATGTATTCCATGGGTCCGGGGCGATAGAGTGCATTCATAGCAATCAAATCCTCAAATTTATCTGGTTTTAAGGCCTGCAGGTGTTTTTGCATACCTAAAGATTCAAACTGAAAGGTTCCGTTAGTTGATCCTTTTTGATATAACTCATAAGTAGCTTTGTCATCCAAAGGGATGTGGTCAATTTCAATCTGGATATCATGTCTTTTCTTTATATTTTCTACCGCTGTTTTAATGATGGAAAGTGTCCTTAAACCTAAGAAATCCATTTTTAGCATACCTGCTGATTCAACAACACTATTATCGAATTGTGTGATAAGTAATTCAGAATCTTTCGCTCGAGCCATCGGAATATATTTGGTCATGTCTTTGGGTGTTATGATCACTCCACATGCATGAATACCTGTATTTCTAAGGGACCCCTCTAGAATCACCGCTTGATTTAGGACTTGTGAGGGTAAATCATTTCCCTTCATGATGGCGGTGAGGTTAGGAACCTCTTTAAGAGCTTTTTTAAAACTAGTCCCTGGCTTTTCGGGAATTAATTTGGCAATCTTGTCTGTCTCTGACAGGGGTAATTCCATGACACGACCTGCATCTCTGATGGCAGATTTTGGTGCCATTGTGCCATAAGTGATGATTTGGGCTACTTGATTAAATCCATATTTATTAACCACATAATTGATTACTTTTTCTCTACCTTCATTGTCAAAATCAATATCAATGTCGGGAAGTGAGACTCTATCTGGATTCAAAAAACGCTCGAAAAGTAAATTATAAGGAATGGGATCAACATTGGTAATTCCAATACAATAAGCCACAACACTACCTGCGGCAGAACCTCGACCAGGTCCTACTGCGACCCCCATTTCACGTGCTTTTGAGGTAAAATCTTGAACGATCAAAAAATAACCAGGATAGCCTGTTTTTTGAATAGTTTCTAATTCAAAATCAATCCTTTCTTGTAATGAACGGTCTATTTTCTTATATCTTTTTTCCGCACCTTTGTAAGTAAGGTCTCTTAGATAAGCATTTTCTCCCCGCTTACCATCGTATGATTCATCTTTTACATTTAAGAAGGATTCAGGGATATTGAAATCTGGTAAAAGTACCTCACGCTCCAACTTATAATGCTCTATTTTGGAAACGAGGGCACTAATATTTTCTATGGCTTCAGGAAGATCATGAAATAGAACTTTCATCTCTTCCTGACTCTTAAAAAAATATTGATCATTTATCATACCATTTCGAAATCCACGTCCACTCCCTATAGGAGTGCTTTGTTTTTCGTTTTCTTTAATGCAAATTAGCACATCGTGAGCCTTTGCATCTTTTTGATTCAAATAGAATAATTCATTTGCAGCGATGGTTTTAATATCATTTGATAATGAAAAGCGATTTAATATTTTATTTAGATGATCTTCTTCAGGGATACCGTGCCGGTTCAATTCAAGATAAAAGTCATCACCAAATGCGTCTTTCCACCATTTAAGAGCTTCTTCCGCTTGCGATTCGCCGACATTGAGCACCAGATTTGGAATTTCTCCTTTTAAGCCACCACTTAGACAGATTAATCCTTCCCTGTATTTAATAATCAAATCTTTATCTATTCGTGGATAAAGGCCATAATTACCTTCGATGTAAGCTAGCGAACTCAGCTTTATTAAATTTTGATAGCCTTTGATATTTTTCGCTAAGAGCACTTGCTGAAACCTTTTGTCGGGACTGTCTTTGGTGAATTGTGTTTTCTTTCGTTCCTCGGCTACATAAAATTCACATCCAATAATAGGTTTCAAACCGTATTTTTTGGCCAAACGAACAAATTTAAAGGCGCCAAATAAATTACTTAAGTCAGTAATAGCGACTGCACTCATTTTATCAGCAGATGCTTTTTCAAAGATCTTATCGAGTTCGGGTGTTGCTTGAAGTACTGAGAACTGAGAATGCACATGAAGATGTGTAAATTCACTTTTAGTGATTGCTTTATTCCCTTCCTTCTTAACAACCTCATGCTCTTTCTCGACTGCGTTGGATTTTGACTTTTTGAATGTTGGAGCCTGATATTTAATTTTCTCTTTTTGGGTGGGTTCAAACGGCTCAAGAATTCCTCTGCGGAGACATTCAAAAAAAGATTTAGCAGTGGCATCAACATCATATGCCGCATCATGAGCATCTTCAAAAGATGTCTCAAAAAGTTTTTCATAAAGTTCAATTAATTTAGGTGCTTTTAATCTTCCTCCAATACCTCCTTTTAGTTGGGTGAACTCTTTAGTTTGAAAACAGGTATCAATAGTTGGGAAATTGGCGAGCAAATTTCGTGAATTGCACCGATAAAATTCAGCACCGACAATTTTATTATCAAAGTCAATATTGTGACCTACAAGTACTTTTACGTTTTGAAGATCTTGGGTAAATTTGTCAAGTACTGATTTGAGGGAATCTCCCTCAAATAAAGCTCGCTCGGTACTTATTCCATGAACCTTTTGTGCATTAAAAGGGATAGTATAGCCTTCTGGTTTGACAATTTTATTTCCTTGAGATTTCAAGTTACCTAGAGCATCGTGTACTTGCCATGCGATTTGAACCAATCTAGGCCAGTTATTTACTTCTTTTACGGGTGCATCTTTACGTAAGGGAAGTCCGGTAGTTTCTGTATCAAAAATTAAATACATGATTAATTTTTAAGGTATAAAGTTCTGAATTTGTACCATATGAAGAGTACTCAATTAGTATTTTTTGAAACAGTATCTCAAAGGGTTAGCCTAAAAAATCCTTTAGAGCTTGTTGTTGAAACTCATTTATTCTGAGAGCATTACGGATCTTGTTACATCATTGAATGGACCTTCGATCACGACTCCATCAGCATTTAAAAGTTCAAGTTTTACTGTGAGTATTCCAGGTTTTAAACCTTGAATATAGTAGGGTACCCATTCATCGATAATAAAAATTTCACCATTTATCGTAGCACGAACTTTATTCCCTTTAGGATCAAGAGTGACATTTACGAGAAAGAAATCAAGTAAGAGTTTGCTTATATCACTTCCCTTGTAAGTTCCTTTTGGGCGACTATAAAACATATGCTGTCCTTTCTTATCAAATTTATAAGTAGAGTTTTTTGAACTTCCAGCATTGAAGGTGGTCAAAATAAAGGAATTTTCATTTTTGACACTTTCATGATAAGAGCGCGAGAGAAAAGCCAGAACTACATATTGGCCTCTGGATAATATTTTTTGTGCGATTGGATCATAATGTGCAGAATAAGGTTCATTATTTAAAATAAGATGAATATGTTGTCCTTTTTCTGAATTAGCAATGCCTCGATCATTGGCATCTCGGGTTAGAACACCTAGCTCATAATTTTTTACATCAAAACTAAAATTGACCAAATAACTCGTATCTTTAGGAGTGAGATCTATATCAGATAAATTCAATTCTGAATCGAAGTAATTAGGAGAGGAAGGTGCTTTTACTAATTGGATTTGGGAGGTTGATACGGCTTTTTCAGTCTTTTTTGAAGTTTTTTTGGATTTACAAAGGGTGACAGAGAAGAGGATAAGAGTTCCTAATAATATATTTTTCATAATGAATTTTATTTTAAAATATTCAAAGTTATTTTTAACCAAAAATACATATTTTCAGTTATAGTTTAAAAGACGATAGAATGCTGTATCATCTTTCAACTAAATCATTAATGCATGAGATGAAAAAGGTTTGTGTGATGAAGTTAACTTATTTTTCAATTTCTCAAAACAGAATTAAGTCCTGAATTATGATCTATTTACAATACTTTTATTGACCTCAATCTTAAAATTTAAATAGTATTTAAAAATTTCATTACATCTATACCATCAGCGTAGTCTGAAATCTCAGGTATTTGTGTCTGTCCGAAAGGGATGAATTTTTTTGATGCTAAGCCGGATACCACACATTGAATTTTTTCTTGATGTTCGTGAAGGTATTTATTAAGATCATTCGAGGATTGATAATGTTGATAGTACAAGACAGAAATGGGTGAAGTGAGCGCTTCAGATTCAGCTAAGAGCAAAAATCCGGTATCCAAATGCGTGATTCCGTTAACCAGATATATCGATTTGTTATAATCATAATTATTTTGATATTTAAAGTTATCAGTATTTTTTTTGAAGGTTGCCCAAACGTCTAGAAGAATTGAAAAATCATATTTTTTTGGAACTAATATTTTGGAAACATTTCGACAACCTAGTCCAAAGTAAGTAAAGACATCTTTACCTAATTTCTTGAGCTCAGTGCAGGTTTCATTACCTGTTAGCACGGCTACAGAGGTTCGATTTTTTCTAATAATATGTGGGTATTTTCCGAAATAATAATTAAAATATCTCGCCGTGTTATTGCTGCCTGTGGCAATTACTGCATCAATATCCTTAAGTTGATCGCAAATATTAATTTGATTAATGAATTCAGGTTCAATTTTACATATTTTTTGAATTATCCATTGCATTAAAAATAGATCTTGACTACTCAGTTTTATGACTGCTTTATGGCCAGATAAGAGTGTGCACATCAAGTCATGAAACCCTACCAATGGGACATTTCCAGCCATAATTAAACCTATAACTTTTTGTTTTACTAACTTAGTCTCATAACCTTTTAACCAAGATTTCATTTTGATTGGCTCAGTTAAATTAATAAGTCCCAAAATGGCTTGGTCTACATTAGATGCATTAAACCAATGATTATTTTTCGCTGCTTGAGTTTTTATTTCAGTATATTCGGCTGATGATAGATCAATTAGGGTTTGATTTAATCTCACAAAAGTACCTAAGCGTTCTTCCAATTTCATGGATTAATTTATTTTTTACAAAGTTAAGAATTGAATAGATTAAAAGGTACAGTTTTTCATCAACGTTTTTTTATTACAAAAAATTCTTTGAACAAATAATTCAAAATTACATTTTTTGATTGATTAAGAACTTCGCTTCGATTATTTTATTTTTACGGCATTTCGTCTAATTATACTCTCATATATAAAATTACTTTTATTTATTTCAAATCCTTACTAAATGAAAAATCACCTCTTGAAATTTTTACAATTCCAAACTATTTTTTGTTACTTACTAAGTTTGATACATAATTGTTAAATTGTTTGGTTCATTTCTCTAGGGCAGAATTTAAATTTAAAATGGCTTGAACGGGAGGAAGACAAGGTATGCCAGAAATTTAATTCATTTCTGGCGACGAGGAATACAGACCTGAGGAGGCCTTGGTTCAGCTTGCTAAAATTTTAAATGTAAGTCTTGGATTTAACTTTTAAAATTTTTTTAGCCCAAGATCCAAATCGTCCAGGTATTATTGATCCAAATTATCAAAATAATATTACGGGTTTAAATGCCCGGTTAGATGCAGATTTAATGGTTATATTGATCCGGTTTAGAGCCTTAAATGATGAATAAATGTAGATTATTGATGATTATTTAAAAAGTGGAAAGGCTATTTCAGGTACGCGCAACGCGACGCATGCTTTTTAATTTGATGTGTGTTCTTTCGAGAGTAGTTATCAACATTACGGATATTATTTGAATGAAAATACTGTACGGCAGGGTGGCTTTGGCAGGTTGATCTTAGGTGAAAATGGATCACTCACCATGGGGCTCATGGTGAGCAAAGCACTTTTGGTATCGTTGCTATGACACCTCAAAATCATACTATTTTAATGGTATAATACCTGGAGCAATTTGTTGAGCAACCGATGTTTATACACTAAGATTACCTATGCCTGATTATGTAATTCCGTTGTTAGGACAAGTTACTGAGCGGAATGCCCAACATGATAAGAAATATTCATTTTTTTGGGAATAATGCCAAATGATAGCGAACCTGCTGATATTGTAAAAAGAATAGATAACCTAAGTGATATGATTCCCATTGATCTTATCGTACCGATTATGCCTGTGGGATAGATCAAAAGCTATCGCATTCTGGAAGGTAGAACGAGAAAGGTTTTTGCTATGGCCATGGGAGCGTCAACTGATTTTATCACTGAGGGTACGCGAAGAATTTTGGTTAATGCAGCCTATTGGTGTTTGGGGCTTAAGATTCCAGAGGAGTCAAATGTTGATTAATCAGTAATTATAAACCTTCTCAATAAGGTGTCTATGATAATGTCTTTTGGAAGGATTGCGCCTTAATAATTTTAGGACCTTATTAATTGTTGGAATGATGGATTAGAACACCTTTTTTGACCTATTTTTTCTTAATTGGCTGATAATTTTTTGTTGATGAAACAACTTTGGTAATTACTTTGTTATTATAATTGTACGAGGTTTAATATTACTTAGAATGGCAATAATAATTACCGACGAATGTATCAATTGTGGCGCATGTGAGCCTGAATGTCCCAATACTGCGATCTACGAGGGGGGCGAGGAATGGAAATGGTCTGACGGTACAGAATTAAAAGAAGTGACTTTAGAAGGTGGAGTTCTAATGGATGCAAACAAAGCACAAAATCCGGTTTCTGATGAATTTTTTTACATCGTTCCGGGTAAATGTACAGAGTGTACAGGTTTTCATGAAGAACCACAATGTGCGGCAGTCTGTCCTGTGGACTGCTGCGTCGATGATCCTGATTTTGTTGAAACTAAGGATGAACTGATAACCAAAAAAGAATGGCTGCATACTGAATAAACTCACCAACTAAAAACTATTTCATTTTTCTTCTTTTAACGAGATAAGAATACAATACTTTATCAAAATCATCTCCGGTGTCTACCATTACAAGATCAATTTTAAGTTGACCACACATTTGTGTGATATGGTGATAAAATTTTTCGGTTTTTTTCATATACTGCTCTTTAATGAGTGAGGGCACGATTTTTATTTTTCGTCCACTTTCAGAGTCTATGAAAAGATAAGGATGGTTTTCAAAATCAAAGACTTTTTCCGTGTTCTGATCTGACACATGAAATAGTAAAACTTCATGTTTTTTGTGTTTCAAATGTTGTAGAGCCTCATAGATATCTGTAAACGCTAAAGTGCTTTGAAACATATCTGTAAAAATAATAACCAATGATCGACGACTGATTTTTTCTGCGGCGGCATGAATACTTTCAGCAATCTGTGAGGTAGACGATTGAGTATTCTCAGGTTTTATCCAATGATCTAGTTGCACAAGCAACCGATGAAGGTGTGATCTACTTGATTTTTGAGGAGTAATTAATTTTATATCTTCCGAGAAGCCCATCAATCCTACCGCATCTCGTTGTGACGTCATCAAATGAGTAAGGGCTGCAGCACAATAAATACTAAATCTTATTTTATCATATTTTGGTTCAGGATAGTACATGCTCTGAGAGATATCCATTAATATCGTACACCTCAGATTGGTTTCTTCTTCATATTGCTTTACGAAAAGTTGATCTGTCTTAGCAAAGATTTTCCAATCTATGTTTTTTGTACTTTCACCAAAACTATAATGCTTATATTCGGAAAATTCAACTGAAAAGCCATGATAAGGAGATCGATGCAAACCCGTGATGAATCCTTCAACCAATTTTTTGGCAAGTAATTCTATGTTATCAAAGTTTTTAAATGATGATAAATTTAAATTTGAATCCATCTTATAATAAAGTATTGTTTAATTGCTATATTAAGCCAGTTACTGCAATACTGCATTAAGATTTTATAAATTGTATAAATTTTTGCATAAACTTGCTAATAAATTTGAAGAGTAATCTAAAATAATATAGCCGTGGATGATAACAATGATAAGAGAAGGGAAGAAATATATTCAGAGAAAGTACAGGCAGGGAAAAGAACATATTTTTTTGATGTCAAAGCTACAAGAACTAATGATTACTATCTCACTATTACAGAAAGTAAACGCCGATATAAAGATGACGAGTTCGTTTATGAAAAGCATAAGCTGTTTTTATATAAAGAAGACTTCCACAAGTTTGTGAAAGCCCTGAGCAGCACTGTTGATCATATCAAAGAGAAGTTGATGCCTGAAATTGATTTTGAGGAAATAGAGCGGGAAGATGAAAATCGTTAGGTGTGCAAATAACAGCTTCTGATAATTATATTTTATAGAATTATTAACGGGGGCTGTAATGGTTCAATAGCTTTTGGGGGTCCTATTTTGTGTGAGAATACAGTGGTGAGTTAGAAACTTTATACGTATTTATTTTCAAAACTTAGGGGTAAAAAAATGGGATTAAAATGTGGTATTATTGGATTGCCTAATGTGGGTAAGTCTACCTTGTTTAATGCTTTATCAAATGCCAAAGCAGAGGCGGCTAATTTTCCTTTTTGTACCATAGAACCTAATGTAGGTGTAATAACAGTACCCGATGAAAGATTGAAAGTTTTAAATAAATTAGTAAATCCTGAGAAAATTATCCCTGCTGCTATGGAATTTGTGGATATTGCAGGACTCGTTAAAGGTGCAAGTAAGGGAGAAGGATTGGGTAATCAATTTTTGGCAAACATCCGTGAGGTAGATGCCATCATTCACGTTGTTCGGTGCTTTGACAATGAAAACATCGTACACGTTGAAGGGGTAGTTAATCCCATATCGGATAAAGAGGTTATTGATTTAGAGCTACAGCTTAAGGATTTAGATTCTATTGAAAAAAGAATAGTAAGAATTGAAAAATTGGTGAAATCAGGAGATGAGATGGCCCGAAAGGAATACGAGAATTTGAATGCTTTCAAAAAGCATTTAGAATCTGGACAAAATGCAAGGTCACTAGATAGGGATGACGATGCTACGACATTTTTAGATTCTCTTAAATTATTGACCGACAAGCCAGTCATTTATGTCGCAAATGTAGAGGAGGAGTACGTGATCAATGGAAATCATTGGAGTCACCAATTAGTAGAATTCGTAGATAAAGAAAATACCGAGGTAATTTTAATTTGTGCTTCACTTGAGTCTCAAATTGCAGAGTTTGAAGATGAAGAGGACAAAAATTTATTTCTTTTAGAGTATGGTTTGGCTGAGTCTGGATTAAATCGATTGATTAAGACTTCTTATCGAATTTTACGACTTATTACTTATTTTACTGCAGGTGCAAAAGAGGTTCGGGCTTGGACAGTTAAAAAGGGCTGGAAAGCTCCGCAAGCTGCAGGAGTCATACATACTGATTTTGAAAAAGGTTTTATCAAAGCCGAGGTTATTAAATTGTTGGATTACGAACGATACCAAACGGAACAGGGATGTAAAGAGGCCGGAAAGTTGGCTATTGAAGGGAAAGAGTATATAGTTAAAGATGGCGACATAATGCACTTTCGTTTTAATATGTAATTCTCCTCCGATCCATAAATGACCCTAATTATCCTAAAATATCTTTTTTCCCATTGATTTAAAATTCAAATTTGATGTTTCATCTGATATAGCAAACATTTTTGAATCCGAATGCTTTATAGCCATTTGATTTGCGGATACAGGATAACGGCTTAAAAAAAAGTCTTGGTATGGATTTAATTACCTCCGGATGATATCTTTGTAAATCCAAATCCTCCAACATCGTTTGCAACTAAAAATCCGCCGTCACTTGTAATACAAACATCTTCACCGGCATTATCTCCTTCTTCTCCCCAAAGATCTAGGTCAGCGTACAAACCTTCCCACTGTAAAGTACCGTTGGAGGTGTATTTGACAAGATAAATATTCCATCTATCCGAACAACCAAGAGGATGACCGCATTCAGAATAAGCATATTCATCTCCTGTGCCAGCAACTATTACCCAGCCCCCATCTGAAGTCGCTCTAGCACCCCAGACCTCATCATGAATCCAATCACCATTATATCCTCGGGGTTGACCAGCGTAGGCTGTCCATAAGGCATTACCATCGCTATCCACTCCGATCGTCGTAATATCAATATTATTACTTAACGGACTGTCTCCATGTCCAGTTAAAATCATATTCCCGTTTTCACTAACATCGAAACCCCAGTATACATATGGATGAGGTGTTTTTTCCCAGACAACATTACCATCAAAATCAAATTTCATGAGAGTATAATCCTTATCTCCCTCAAATGCCGGATGTCCAGAAACGATATATCCGCCAACTATTCTTTTTATTCTGTAGCCGGAGGACATTGAAGCCGATATATCCTTATTCCATATTTCAATTCCGTTAGAATCCGTTTTTATTAAATTACCTGATCCCCAGTTAATGAAAGTATTTTCGGCGAGTCCATTCCTATATCCTGTTGCAATTAATCCACCATCATGGGTAACCTCAACTGCTTCAAAACTATCTTCTGAACCGAGGTTCCATGTTTTTGGCCAGCCGGAAAGAGTATTACCCGTTAATGCATCAACTTTTATTAGTACTGCATCAAAATTTAAGGTACCCGCAATAATATAATTTCCATCTGGTGTCTCTACACATCCATTTCCTAGATTATATCCTTCATTCCCAAATTCCTTTTCCCAAATAAGTCTTCCGGATGAATCAGTCTTAACAGCATAAATTTTTGCGGTATTATTCCATATAAACCCAGTTTCACCAATCATAAGGAAACCACGATCACTTGTCTCGATAACGTAATGAGGATGACTTTCTTCGCCGCTTCCATTATAAACATAATGCCACTCTATCTCCGGAGGATATGAATTCATTGAATTCGTGACGATATTTGTATCTAGATCCGTATTTGCGCGAGTACTATCATTACAATGGGTAAATAATACTAATGAATAAATAATACTTAAAAAAAGAAAGTGTTTAATATGTTTCATATATAACCGCCAAGATAAGCTGCTTGAGTAACGTAAGGGTTTCTTATAAATG
Source organism: uncultured Marinoscillum sp. (assembly GCA_902605755.1). Lineage (GTDB taxonomy): Bacteria > Bacteroidota > Bacteroidia > Cytophagales > Cyclobacteriaceae > UBA4465. Next base: position 16,666 of record CACLDR010000030.1, read on the forward strand.
CATTTTGGTACGCACGGGATTCATTAATTTAAAAAAAAAATTAAGTGAGTAGATCTTTTCCAAAGGAATTGCTTAAGTCCGATTATTTTTGTTGGGGATTTAAACTAATGTAAAATTAATAGGTTTTACTAGAAATTAAGACAGATTCTCTTTCATGAGTGCGTATGTGCAATTCAACTTAGTTTGTTAATCTTTTTCTACTGGCATATATTTTAAATAATTTTATTTAAGGAGAAAAATTTCAATAGTTTAATGTAAAGCACATTATCTGTTTGTAGTTTCTATCATTAATTATTTAAAAATTTGGGTTGATTTATTTAGAGTAATCTCCATCATAATATTTTCGAAATTTTATGATCAGTATATTTTTTTTTGTATTCTGATGGTGATAAGTCAAATTGCTTTTTAAAAGCGGTGCTAAAATGTTTTTGACTTGAAAAACCAATACTATAGCATATTTCTGTGATTGATAATTGGCTTTTCTGAAGAAGTTGTGCCGCACGTTTGAGTCTAATTTTTCTGATAAATCCATCGCTGGGCTCACCAGTGATTGCCTTTATTTTTCTTAATAGGGTACTGGGGCTCATTGCTAATTCTGAGGAAAATGTTTTCACATTAAATTTATCATTGGACATATTTTCTTCAACTAATTTGATAGCTTTATCTATAAAATCTTGATCACGCGAGGTTGTGGTTATTCTCGAAGGTTCAATGGAGATTTTTTGTTGATATTCATTCCTGAGACTTTTTCTATGTGTCAGGGTATTCATTATTTTAAAGTTTAATATTTTTTCATTAAATGGCTTAGTAATATAATCATCTGCACCTGATTTTAAGCCTTCTATTTCAGATTCTACTCCATATTTTGCTGTAAGGAGTATTACTGGTAGATGTGAGGTTTTGATATCAGATTTTACAATTTTACAAAAGGAGATACCATCCATTATTGGCATCATTATATCAGATATAATGAGGTCTATTGATTTATTATTCTTAAGAATTTTCAAACCCTCATCTCCGTTATTTGCTATTTTAACATTATATTTCTCTTTTAATAGGTCATATATGAGTTCGCACAAGTCAAACTTGTCCTCTATAATTAGAATAGTATGTTTTTCTTTATTGAACTGGGTTGTCTCCGGTTTGTATTTACGGTATTTTAAGGAGTATGTTTTACTTTTTTCTTTTAAATAATTTGAGGTGCTCTCCGTTGAATGATGTTTTTCATGCTTTTCAAGATATGATTCACCCAAAGGAATAGTAACGATGAATTTACTACCTTTTCCCAATTCACTTTCAACTTCAATTTTACCTTTGTGTAATCTCACTAAGGATTGCGTCAAAGATAAACCAATACCTGTGCCTTCAGCTTCATAATTGATATCATTACTCTGGTAGAAACGGTCGAAAATATTCATAATTTTTGATTTTTCTACTCCAATACCTGTATCTGAGACTTCAATTTTGATATATTTTTCGTATCCTTTTCGTTCCGATACACAAAATACATTCAGTCGCACATCACCACCATTTGGTGTGTATTTAAACGCATTAAAAAGCAAATTACTGATAATTTTATGAAGCTTATCCTCATCATACCAAGTTGAGATGAAGTCATAGCTGCACGTCAGTCGATAATTAATATTAGTAGCCTTAGCATATTCAAGAAAGTGATCTGATAGATTTGTTATAAATCCAATAATATCACCTTCGCGCGCCCTCAGTTCTAAATTGCCAGTTTCTATTTTTCTAAATTGAAGAAGTTGACTAATCAATTGATTCAGTCTGTGACCATTTTCATAAATTAAGGCATGAGTCTTTTGAATTTGAGGAGTTAGTCCTTTTGATTTGATAAGTTGTTCAATGGGTGTTAGAATGAGTGTTAAAGGAGTTTTTAATTCATGAGAAATATTAGTGAAAAATTTCAATTTCAACTCATTAGATTGTTTAATTTTCGAATTTAGTTCTTGTAATTGATCTCTTTGACTTTGGATTTCACCTTTTTGCTTTTGAAGGCTGAGGTTTGCTTTCTCTAAATCTTGGGTACGATCATGTACGATTTGTTCAAGTTTTGTTTTTTGTTTTTTAATACTACTTAGTCTTAATTTCGCATAAATTACAGTAAATCCTATTGGAATCTGTATTAATATCAAAATAAACCACCAACTAGTCCAAAAAGGGGAATCAATGACAATTTGAAGCTCAGCTTCATTAGTCCAATAATTATCAGCAGTGAACGCTTTTACTTTAAATGTATATTTGCCTGGTGGTACTTTCGTATACGCAGCGCTCTGTGTATTTTTAGTTGGTATCCAATCGCTATCATATCCCTCTAATTTATAAAAATATTCGAGATCACTTGATTTTTCGAAATCCAAAGCAATAAAGTTAATACTGAATAACTCTTCTTGATGACTCAACATAATTTTTGATGTGTACTCTAAATCCCTCTTTAGAATTATTCTATCACCGTATTTAACGCCTTTCTCAACCCTGATATTCTTGATTTTTAATCCATTTATGAAAATTGGGATAATTTTTTTGTCAAAATTTATACTGTCTGGATGAAAAAAATTTACACCTTCTTCACCTCCAAAATATAAAGTACCATCACTTGACTGGGCAAATGAGTTAATGATGAAAGCCCCATTCTGAATACCCTCTTTAGTTCCTAATTTAAAAATATTATTAGTAGTTAAATTAATCATAGATATGCCCTTATCTGTGGCTAACCACAATCGTTTTTGACTGTCCTCGACAATGCTTTTAATAGAGTTACCAGAGAGACCATTTTTAATTTTATATCTTTCAAATTTTAAGTTCCTTAACCCATTTTTAATATCGAAAGTATTATTTTGATCATATTTAGAGGGTAGATTTGTTATTTTATTTAATCCAAAATCAGTTCCAATCCAAATACTTCCATTACTGTCTTTATAAATACAATTGATATTATTATTACTGATACTTGTTTCGTTGAGCGGATCACTAATATATTCTTGGATTTTTTCTTTCTTCTTAATACTAAGTATGATTAAACCATTATTAGATGCTGCACCCCACATTAAGCCCCAATCATCGATAAAAAATCTATCCAGATTCAAATTTTTTATATAAATTTTTTCTTTCTGGTTTAGAATGTCATAGGTTCGAAGATTATCACCTAATAGCCAATAATTATCTTTACTGTGATAATTAAAATTTACAAATTCATTAAATTTTGCTGATGATGGTCTAATATTAATAATAGCTTGAGATGGAGTTGGATTGAGTAGGGCATCATCAAATGTGTAAATATGTTCATAAGTGATTACCGATATTTTATTTTTAATTGCAATGAGCTCAATGATATCGAGATCATCCTGTTCAAGATTTATTTTTTGTATCAGTTTAGGTTGGGAAAAGAAATTACCCTCACCTGTTGAAATTAAATTCAAACCTGAAATATTGGGATTATTGAATGATTCATAGGCAATAAGAATTTTTCTATTTCTTAAGGGCAAAATTCTTTTAACCTTTGTAGGAGTAAAACCTAATTCATTTGTTAAGTTTTTGTAATGAGCAATTTTTTTGCTGAATCTTGTTTTTAAAAAGTCTATGCCGGTTTCTTCATGACCGAGCCATAAATTATTGTGGTCATCGAATGTAATTTTATTAATAAACCCAGAAGATAAACCAGTTTTTTGTTGATTATTTTCATAGTTGAAATGCTCAATTATTTTGCCATTATTACTAAGTAAAACAATACCTAAATCGGAAATAGAGCACCAAATATTTCCTTCATAATCTACTTCAAAATCTCGAATTTGATTATTTCGCAAATTGATTTTTTTTGGTGATATTTCATTTTCACTTTTACAAAATAAGCCTCTATTACTTGTAAACCACAAGTTTCCGACGTTATCTAAAAGGATTTTTTTAACCACAACATTGTTAATGCTTTGACTTTCATTTGGTTCAATTAAAAAAGGTTTCAAAGGTTTTCCTGATTCCTTTGTATATACACCTTTATCGGTAGTACATAACCAAAGCCTGTTTTTTTTAGGATCTAAAAGGGCGGTACTAATTCCAGTATTATTTATGAAGGAATATTTGAAATCCGTAGTTGGAACAATCTGTATTTTTTCAAACACATTTTCTTTCTGGGTATAAGTGTAGACTCCCCTGCTAGTAAAAAACCAATTTTCATCACCAATAATTTTTATGTGATCAAACTTAAGCTCACTTGATTTGATTTTGGTTTCAAATAAGCCTTCCTGATAAAGGATTAGTTCTTTTTTGGTCAGTATCCAAATTCCACCGTTTTTATTTCTCTCAAGGTCTACAATGCTATTAGAGATGAATGGTTCATTCTGGAAGTTGAGCATTTGGTTTCCATTGTATCGATTTAGACCTCTCTCGGTGCCAATCCATATATATCCCAAATCATCTTGAAGAATGTCCTTAACATGGTTGTTTGATAGACCTTTT
>CACLDR010000031.1 GCA_902605755.1 uncultured Marinoscillum sp.
CTATTGTAAATATCAGTTTGCAAGTAAACCAACGACTAAAAAAATAAATTTATATGTTTGAACTTAAAAAGAAATAGACTTACTCGATTTATTTTCTATAGTTAATTGCTATTCCTTTGAAAATAAGTTTAATCAATAATAAGGTTAATTCATTGAGTTATTCCAATTTTTGGTCTTGTTGGTGGATTGGAATCTATTTCCAAAATTTCGAAGTTAACATTATTGAAATAATGGAAGTATTACTCCTTAATCAACCTGGTGGAAAAACGATCACCGCTAATGTTCTCTAGCTTGATAATATACACTCCTTCACTCAGCGCACTCACATCCATATAGTTATCTGTAGATCTCATGATTCTTTTGCCCGATAAATTATAAATCGTAGCCTCTTTTAAGGCTGCCATCTTGATGTTTACAATCCCATTTGAGGGATTAGGATAGATCATTGATGAGGCATTTACAAAGCCAAGAGTTTCTTCATCTTCGTCTTCAACCTCATCAACATCTAATATATTTATTACTACGGATCCAGTATCGCTTAGTAAACCATCAGATACTTCAACCTTGAGAGAAAATATTTGCGTAGTCTCATAATCCAATGCAGTACTATCAGCAACTTTTAATTCAGCCGTTAATGAGTCCAAATTAAATGCATTTGAAGTATTCCCACCAATTATTTTATAGGTCAGCGTATCACCATCAGGATCGGTGGCGGTCAAAGTTCCCACGAGAGAACCTACTTCACTATTTTCAGCTAAAGAAAAAATTGCTTCACTTAAAATTGGGGCTTGATTGACCTCTTCTTCAATAACACCATCGAAAGTCCAGACAAATTGCGTAGCAGCTCTATTACCATTTCCTACAATATTTTCAAACATATTTGCATCCACATCAATAGTTGTTGTTCCTGTAATTGTAGGATTAAAAGTAGCTTTATAAATTATACTATCAAGGATTTGGAAGTTACTAAATTCACCTCCCGATGCAGATAAATCATCTACGCTAAAACCAATTGTTTTTTCACTGGTGGTAAAGGTAACTTCTAATGAAGAGTCTATTGTTGTGGACCCAGTAACTACCTCATCAACACCATTTGTTGCCGAAATTGCAATGGAGGGACCTGATGTTTTGTATGTCCAATTATATGTTTTTGCCGCGGCCCTGCCAAGATTACCAGCCTTATCAGTAAAGCGCTTTGGATGTACGTTTATTGTGGTCAACCCCTCTTTAAACGGTGTAAATACGGCAGTATAAACTTTTCTACTCACTGCTGTAAAATTACTTATTGCGCCTCCCGTCACTGTAATATCTTCTTCTTCGAAATCTGTAGTTGCCTCATTTGCCGTAAAGGTTACTTTCAACTTGGGATTTCCAGTGGTCGAATTATTTTTAACTTTATGAGGACCTGCTTTTGCTGTAATGATCATATTAGGCCTAGTTATATCATATGTCCATGTATAATTTATGGAATCAGAATTGAAATTTCCAAACGCGTCGGTAAAGCTTCCTGCGTTAACCGAAATACTCACCGTAGACTCCTTGGTGGGAGTAAATATAGCGCTATATTCAGTGGTGTTGAGCGTACTAAAATTGCTAACTGTTCCTCCATCAAGTACGATATCTGATACATCAAAACCCAAGGTCGGATCACTCATACTAAATGTAAGAATTAAGTTAGGATCATTAGTTTTTGAACCGTCTGAAATTTCGTCTATACCATCAGTTACCCTCATAGTAATGGATGGACCGGAAATATCATGTGTCCAAACAAATTGAGTAACAGATAAATTTGCATTGCCTATGGCATCCCTAAAGCTACCTGAGGCTACATCTATTGTAGTAAGGTTTTCTCCCGACTTTGTGAATTTTGCAGAGTAAACAGTATCATTGGAGGCCAAAAACTCACTTATTGTACCTCCAGTAACTAAAATATCATCTACGGTAAAATCTGAGGTGGATGAGCTACTCTCAAATGTAACAATCAAATATTCGTCGTTAGTCGTAGATCCATTTAGAACAGCCGTATCCCCATTGGAGGCCGTTATGCTCATTGTCGGACCAGTGGTTTTGTAAGCCCAATTAAATTGTTCTGCTGTTTCATTAGCTGTACCATATGAATTAGTAAAAGCACCAACTTCATAATGAATGGTGGTGGCACCTTCCGCGGTTGGAGTGAATTCCGCAGTAAATGTATTTTCGCTATTAATTTGAAAGTTGCTGATGGTTCCTCCAGTTACGATAATATCTTCTGATGTGAAATCCGAAGTTGCTTCACTGCTTTCAAAAGTAATATTTAATGATGCATCATTAGTGGTCGCGCCATCCAATACTTCACTGGTACCATTAGAGGCAATAATTGTCATGCTTGGAGGAGTAGAGTTGTAAGTCCACTCAAAATGAGTGACTGAACCATTCATATTTCCAGCAGCGTCGGTAAAACTCTCATCTTTGACATCTATTGAGGTCAAGCCGTCCTGGCTTGGAGTAAAAGTTGCATGATATACCGTATTGCTTGAGGACTCAAAATTACTGATTTTACCACCAGATACAATGAGGTCATCAATGGTAAAATCTGAAGTTGCCTCACTCGAGGTGAAAGTTAACATCAGAGCTAAATCGTTACTCACCTCACCACTAGAAATCGCATTGCCACCAGAAGTTGCTGTTATTTCCATTGTTGGAGAAGTACCATCATAGGTCCAATTAAAATCTTCAGAGGCGATATTTCCATTTGAAACTGCATCGTTAAAAACACTCATACCAACTTGAATCGTTGTAATACCATCACTTGTCGGTGTAAAGGTGGCAATAAAGGTAGTACTGTCACTTGTGGAAAAACTGCTGAGATTCCCACCGGTCACACTTACATCATCTGAGCTAAAATCTATAGCTTTTTCGCTCGTGGTAAAAGTCAAAGTCAGAGCATTATCATTACTTGAAGAATTATCTTCAATCAAATTGGTTCCTTGAGTAGCCGAAATAGTAATGCTCGGTGAGGTTTTATCATACTCCCATGTAAACTGGTTAGAAGACAAATTACTATTTCCTACAGCGTCTGTAAAACTACCCGAGGGTAAATCCACGGTATGAGTTCCCTCCATGTATGAAAAATAACTTGCAGTAAATACTGTGTCACTAACGATTTGAAAATTATTAAATTCCCCTAAAGAGGTGACCAAATCATCAACCTTAAAATCGGTGGATAACTCGCTTAGTGTAAATGTAAAGTCAATTTTATCATCATTAGTGGCACCACCATTTACAAGTTCTAACCCACTAAGCTCTTCCTGAGCTGTTTTTACTAGGGTAGGTCCAGTTGTCTTATAGAACCAATTGAACTGCACGGCCGCCAAGCTGCTATTACCAGTTGCATCTGTGAAGGCACCGGCGGGAATATCTATTGTGGTAGCACCCTCCGAGTTTGGTGTAAAAATGGCATGGTAAGATGTGCTGCTGTAAGCCGCAAAACTACTTAGAGTACCTCCCGTGACAACAATATCATCAACAGAGAAATTTGATGTTGACTCGCTAAGAGTAATCTCTAAAGTTAATGAGGCATCATTACTTATTGATCCATCTGAAATTGCATATTCCCCATCAGATGCGGTAATGACAACACCGGGTGAAGTGGCATCATATGTCCAATGAAACTGAGGCGCCTGCATATTATCGTTACCTGAGGCATCAGTAAAACTGTTTTCATCAACATCAATTGTAGTTACTCCATCCGCAGAGGGAGTAAAAGTTGCTGTGTACACTGAATCATTTGTAGATGAAAAGTCACTGATTGATCCTCCGCTCGCTATAATATCGCTCACTGTAAAATCAGTTACCGACTCACTACTTGTGAAGGTCAACATTAAAGTGGAATCATTCGTTGAAGAAACATCAGCAATTTCTTCAGTGCCATTTGAAGCAGTAATTTCCATATTTGGCTTGGTTGCATCATAAAACCAAGAAAATTTTGCAGTCGATTGACTACTATTCCCTGCAGCATCCGAAAAAACTCCAGCGACAACACGAATTACCATTTGGCCATCCGTAGATGGAGAAAAAACAGCATTATAAGTTGTAGTACTTAATGCACTAAAATCACTCAACGTTCCTCCTGACACTGTGATATCATCAAATATAAAATCTGTTGTGGTCTCACTTGTTTCAAAAGTTATGCTTAATTCACTATCATTAGTTGTCGATGTTCTCGCAATTTCATTGATACCGTTGCTCGCTGTAATTGAAACAGTAGGGCCTGTTTTGTCATATGTCCAAGAAAATTGAGTAGACGACAGATTACTTAAACCAAATGAATCTGTAAAAAGACCCGATGCAATATCAATTGTCGCAACTCCCTCGCTTGAAGGGGTGAATGTAGCTGTCCAGTAAGCATTTTCGGATAATCCAACCTTTAAAAAATCACTGATTGTACCTCCGCTCACCGAAATATCATCAGCCGTAAAATCATTTATAATTCTTCCCCCAGATTCAAAAGTAACCTTTAGAATACTGTCGCTTGTAACCAAACCAGTACTAAGTGAGGAAGTTCCATTGGAGACAAGAATATCTAATACTGGCCCCGTTGTTAACTGTGTCCATATAAACTGAGGTGCCGCAGAGTTAAGATTCCCTGCCTCATCCATAAAAACATTAGCTGCTACATCTATGGTGGTTCTTCCCTCTGATTCAGGAGTAAAAGTAGCCCGGTATTCAGTACTGCTAAGAGCTAAAAAATTACTTATGACTCCACCTGTCACAGTCAAATCTTCAGCGGTAAAATCATATGTGTTGTACTGAGCTTGTGATGACTCGCTCAGCGCAAAGTTTAATTTAATGAATGCATCACTTGTAGTGTAACCATTAATAATAACATTTGAAGAGTCATCATCGGCAGTTATGGTAATAGTGGGTGTGGTAATATCGTAAGACCAATGAAACTGGGTTGAGGCAATATTACTATTATTTGCCGCATCCTTGAATGCACCCGCATCAATGGCAACTGTCACATCACCTTCAGCCGTTGGTGTTAATAAAGCACTATAAACGGTATCACTTGAGGCAGTAAAATTAGTGATGGAAGCATTTGTAACCGTAATATCATCTGATTCAAAACCTGTCCCTGCTTCACTCGCCGTAAAACTTAGGGTCAGTGTGGCATCATTTGTTACACTTCCATCTGCGATGACATCAGTACCATCAGTTGCAGTAAAGGTTATTTGTGGAGGGATTTTGTCAAGTAGTGAAACCGTGTTATTAATCTGTCCTGAAACACTAAAATTACCAAATCCATCGACGATACTACTGTCAGAGGCTAGATCAACGGTCAATATCTCAGATCCATTGGCAGTCCCAGTTGTACTGAACTTGATCATCCATGAGTTTTGATCCTCTGTCACCTCCGCCACGTAATCTTTTGCGTTTAAAGTCGCTGTACCCCCACTTATAGACAAGACAAAATCATCGATACCCGGTTGTGAATTGCCAATACCCGAAACACTCTCAGAAAATTGTATTGTTAATTCAGAATTAGTTGAGTCTAAACTAATACTGGAAATAGTCGCCGCTACAGTATCTGTTGCTGCAGTGAAAACTTTAGCATGGTCATTATTATTAGTGCTACTGTATCTCTGTTGTGGGGATCCGACAACAAAATATTTACCATCTGGGGTAAGATCAACACGACCAAGTCCACCCAATTCTTCAAGGGTATCTCCGACGACCTCAGCTTGCTGAGACCATTGACTTCCATTAAAATTATAAACTCGAAGGTAGCCCATAGGATTTTCTTTATAAAACCAGTTATAACTAGCATATTTATTATTAACTGTTCCATACCCCTTATATGCTGAGGCAGCCAAAATTGTGCCATCTGCAGAAATAGAAAGTCCAGCTCCAAAAATATCTTCTCTTGAACCCACTATTGATTGCCCCATTTGATCCCATGAATTAGTAGAGCTTGAATATTTGAAAACACGAACCCATCCTGCATTGGAGATATTATCAGTCACCAAAGTATCACCTTCTTCGAAATTTCCATAATCTTCAGTGGCGATAATAGTGTCGCTAACGGCTAGGTCATGCGTTCCGTTACCAATTGCCACAATAGATCCATCGGCAGATAAACTGGTTTCATAGCTCGATGAATTGGCTTCCGATTCTTCACTGATAGCATCCCCCATTATTATCCAGGCAGAGGAATCTGAATTGTACCTATATATCGAAACTTCACTTTTTTCATCACTAGAAAATAAATCCAGATCTACGATGGATACTGTAGTTCCATCCGCAGAAATATCTACATCCATTCCACGAATATCCAATATTGTGTCCCCATGAATTATTTCTCCAATTTGATCCCAAGAAGTATCATTCCAATCATAAATCCGAACAGCTCCTGCCATATTAACTGAATTGCCATCACCATCCGCATATGGTATCCCAACTGCAAGTCTTTTCCCATCGCCTGAAAGAGCCAAACTTTGACCGAGCCTATCGGAACGGTCTGTCCCATCGATATCATTACCCATTTGAACCCAATCTCCTATGCCATTATCTACAACGTATTGATACACTCTCACATGACCAGCTGACATTGCCCCACCATCATTAAAACCCGCGCCAATTGCAATGATGGATCCATCTGAAGACATTGATATCCCATCTCCCATTAAATCATAATTGGCCTCTCCCTCAATTAGTCCTATTCGCTGCCAAACATTTTTAGTAGGATCATTTTCCAGTGATGAGTCATACTTGAAAATTGCCACCATTCCCTCTATATTTTTGCTATCACTCGGACTTCCATAACGCGAGGCAACAGCAACTATTTGAGCGTCATCACTTATTATTGTCCTGTAGCCAAACTGTATTGCACTTTGTTCTTCATATAGAATGTTATCTCCTATTTGATCCTGTGCATATAGATCTATGAATTGAGTTGTTAAAAGGACTATGAAGAAGTATTTCAAAGTTTTTTGAATCTCTCTTAAAAAAATGTAAAGGATGTTTTCTGAAATCTTATTTAGAATATTCATAGCGGCAAAGTAGTTTTTAGACAAAAATGCAAGAAAAACTTTAATATTTAATGATTTTTTAAAAAAGAAAATAATTTTTCACAACACATAATTTTGAGGATTTCGGTGAAGAAAATTCTAAGATCCAGATTGTTAAATAGAAAAATTTCATCATCAAACAACAATCAAATATAAAAAATCATAACATTTAGTATTTAGAATTAAACCCAAAGGTAAAAGTTATTCGAGACCCTGTTCGACCTTCAGTGCCCACTGGTGGGTCTTCTCTGTCTATTGAGGGTACGAACGCAAGATTCACTGGTACATTAACACTACCAAAAGTAAAACTTTTACCAATTGCGATAATAGGTCCAAAACCTGTAATTGATAAATTTGCACCAACTGCAAATTCAAACCCCTTAATTGTTCTGTAACCCAGTAAATACGATAACGAGGGAATAAAATATCCCTTTTCCAAGCCACCCACGAGAAGTACCCACTCTCCCAAAAAAGCAGAGCCAAGTGTATCGCTTGAAAACTTTGTCTCCCATTGGTAACCAATTTGCGTTATAAAGTTAGAGTTAAGTCTTTCAGAAGAGGTACCATTTGTTAATATGGTCACCCCTAACCGAGGACCCTCAAGTTGTTCGATCTGTGAAAAACAATATTCACTCAACATTAAAAAAAATAATATTAAAAAAATTACATTTTTCATTCGACTTACTATTTATCACACATCTAAGAAATTAAATATTTTAAAATTTACCCTATCTTAGATTATGTTTTCAACCTAAACAACCCCTTTAAAAGCTTTTGATAGATATGATAAGCGAGATAAAAGATATTTAAAAAGGTTGTTTTATTTGATTAAAAAAATAAACTCCAGAAATGACTATCTCAGGAGTTTTAAAATTTGATTAATTTCTAGCGTCTATTAAAACGGTGGATCGTATTTGAATAATAACTTTTTACAAGTTTTACATTTCCCCGCTCCTCTAAAAATTCCTTAAATGCTTTTATTTTTTGAATCTCTCTTTCAATAAGAATTATATCATTTAAATCTGATCCTTTCAATGAGATGGTATGAGTACCTCCAAGGCCGCCCATATCAATAGAGGTCAACGATACAATTCTCCAATCTAAAATATCACCTATTGACTTTACAAATTTGTCATAGGCTTTTAAAAATTTTCCAGGATCTTCAGGATTAATTTCCCAATACTTAGAAGCCTTGCTTTTTTCCCAATCACCTTCCTCTCTCCATCTAAGACTTGTCATGACCATAGAACCTCTTCCTTCATTAAGGTGAAGTTGTTGTTTTCTAAGGTAAGCTTGCCATTCGGTATCCGATTTTTTAACTTTTGGTCCCCAATTTGCTGGATCTCCAGCAAAAATAATCCTATGCGATACATCATCTAGGTAATTAACTGATTGTAATACTGCTGCCCCAGAGTTTCTTTCAACATCATGGTAATCAGCAAAATTTCTCGCTACATATGATGCATGACCCATTTTAACATTTAAGTCATATACACGAATACTAGTTTGTGCATTAGCGCCTTGAACAATTAACAAGAGGTATAATATTAAAAAGTAAATTTTATTCATTTTTTTGGTTAGTTAGATTAATAATTAATTGAAGGTAAATTAATAAATGAAATTTACTTCTTTGGATTAATGAAATAAATTGATCGTCAAAAACTTTAAAAGCACATCAATAAAATATTATTTCATATCAAGTTAATGAGGAACAATTAGCCTTTCTGGAGGAACACGTAACTAGTTGAATCCCATTGGTCTTATTGGTGCATGTCCGATGTATGCTCCCGGAAAGGATATTAACTTTGGTTACGGAAAACCCAAATTGGCGAGCAGCTTTAGAGCAAAATTTTAAATTAGAAAGACTGCCGAAATGGCCAGAAAATGGACACTCTCAAACAACAATTGATTTCAATGAAAAAAATTTTTCTGCTCCAAATCTAAAAAGAATTTATACAGAACATATCCATCGAAGCGCAATCGAAATGATTAAAGGGAAACTTCAAATAGTTTCTGATGACAATGTAATTGGAGGTAATTTAAGCATTTACTTTTTACCTTTGGAAAAAAAGATAAAAAGCTAGTATTCCAATTAGTTATTTTTAACATTGAAAATATTTAAATGATGAATCAGAAAAAAATTCAAAATTATTCAATCTTCTTTTTTATTTCATTGGTATTCTTTAGATGTACTTCATCGTCAAATACAGAAAATACCAATTTAGAGACCGATAAAGAACTTATGGTACGGGCACTCGAAATTCACGACCGTGTATTGACAGTTGATACACATGCAGATACACCTATGCGTATGATTGAGCCTGGTTTTGATATGGCCATAGAACATGATCCGAATGAGACAGGATCAAAAGTAGATTATCCAAGAATGAAAAAAGGAGGACTAGATGCGATATTTTTTGCAGCATTTGTTGCACAAGATATTAGAAATAATTTTGGAAATAGATCAGCAAAAACACTTTGCCTACAAATGATTGATTCAATTTTAGTAAGCACAGAGAAGAATGCCGATAATGTTGGATTAGCACTTAATCCAGAAGACGCTTATAAACTTGAAAAAGAAGGAAAGCGAGCTATCTTCATCGGTATTGAGAATGGATATCCAATTGGTTCTGATATTTCCAACGTAAAACTCTACTTTGAAAAAGGAGTGCGATATATCACTTTGGTACACTCATCAAATAATGATATTGCTGATTCTGCAACAGATGATGAAGGTCCCGAGCATGGGGGTATCAGTGAGCTTGGAAAGGACGTAGTTAAAGAAATGAATAGACTAGGTATTATGGTAGATATTTCTCATGGAAGCGATAGCGTATTTTATGATGCTATTTCACTTTCAAAAGCTCCCATCATCGCAAGTCATTCTAATGCGCGTATGATAACTGATCACAAGCGAAATATGACTGATGACATGCTAAAGCTAATAGCAAAAAATAAAGGGGTTGTTCAATTAACTATGATATCTGATTACTTGCGCGAGGCCCTTCCTAATGCTCAGCGTGATTCCGCTATGGCCATTCACAGCGCGACTATGAAGCCTTTAGAAGAAATGACACAGGAAGATCGTGAAGATTACCGTACTGAAATTGATGAAATAAATAAAAAATATCCAATAAAAGAAGCCAATGTTAAACATGTCGTGGATCACATTGATCATATTGTAAAAGTAGCAGGAATAGACCATGTTGGTATAGGTTGTGACTTTGATGGCGGTGGTGGTATTGAGGGTATTTTCGATGTGAGTGAAGTGATGAATATTACCATTGAATTGGTTAAACGAGGATATTCTGAGGAACAGATCCAGAAAATTTGGGGTGGTAATATCATGCGCGTTTTAGGAGAGGTACAAGAAATTGCGCAACAAATTCAATCCAAAGAAGTATCTTAAATTGTACGGTCCAATGATGGTATACAAACTACTGTTTGTATTATTTCTGTTTGTACAGTCTACTGAGGCGACTGTTCATCCCTTAAGGTTGTCATTATGCGAAATCGGATATTCATCTGTTGAACAACTTTTGACGATCAACCTCAAACTATTCCTGATGGATGTAAACGAAGCATTAGTTTTTGATCCAAATAGTAATGAGCTTGCATTTTGTCAACCAGATGAACCAGCCAATGCAGAGCAATTATTACTGAACTATCTTAATATTTTTTTTTACATTAAGGTGAATGGGAAAAAAGTTGCACTAAAGATCAAAAGCAAGAGATTAAGTGGAGAAGGTGATAATGTAGCCTTATGGCTATTATTTGAACATAGGGAAGATCAAAATATCAAATCCATAGAAATTAAGAATGCCATTTTTACTGACTTATTTTTTGATCAAAACAATGTTATCTATGTTCATGTAAATGGAGATTCTAGAAGTTTAATGCTCAATAAAAAAACAACTACTCATCAATTAACTTTCTAATATGCATCCATTTCCATTTTACTTGCAATTAGGCTTCGAGCATATCTCCAATCTGGCGGGATATGACCACATTCTTTTTCTCGTAGCTCTTTGTGCTATTTATAGAGTCGAACAATGGAGGACTATTCTGGTTTTAGTAACTGCATTTACAATAGGTCACAGCACTACACTAGCACTCGTATCATTTAGCAACTTTACCATTTCTACAAGTATTATTAAGTTTCTCATTCCAATGACTATATTCATAACTTCAATACATAATGTAGTTGGTAAAAGATTAAACGAAAATCTCTCAAAAATGAATATTAAATATATTATGGCACTTTTTTTTGGATTAATTCATGGAATGGATTTCTCAAACTATTTTAAGGCATTGCTATTTGACGAATCATCTGTCTTGATACCCTTACTTGGTTTCAATCTTGGTATAGAGCTCGGACAGCTACTTGTAATATTCATAATTGTAAGTATTGCTTTTGGATTTCTTAATTTTATGGGCATCAAGCACCGTGAATGGAATTTGTTTATCTCTGGCTCTGCAGCAGGTATGTCCCTAGTTTCCATGTTAGAAAATAGGTTTTGGTAAAGGACAATTGTTTAAGCGCAAGTAATTTTATTAAACCATAAGTTTTATCACTTGCTAAATAAAATGTAAAACATTTACCACCTGAAAGTCAATAACCGGTTATTTGTGTTTACGTTTGTCAATCCCTAAAAAATACAGGCGCTTTTCGGTAAAAGAAAGGTTTTGAGTTTTTACACATGCTGGGTATTTAGTGTTTAAAATCCAATTTTAACATTAAATATTCTTCAACTTCTGCTAGTTTTTTAGTGCTAGATTATGTCATTACTTTCCTAGTTTTCTCTAGCCCAACTCATCGATAGTCCTTGGAAATAAGGACACTAATCTTCATTTTAAAAAAATTGTACGATTAAGATAAATAATCGTGAATTGGAGGAGTTAAGGTTAATTAATATATTAAAAAAGCAGATTACCTATATAGTCTAAAGTGATTATAACTTTTCAATTTAGATAATATAAAGAAATAATATAATTTCGTAAAACATGAGTATTCAATTAATTTAGAAATATTAAATTTAGAAAAAAAAGTATTTATCATGAAAATAAGAATCATATTTTGGATTGTTGCAATTTCAACATTCATACAAGCGCTTCCATTATATCTCAGTATGTTGTCTAAGGAATTTAAATTGATGTTAATAGGCGATGTTTTTGGAGAAAATCCTTCTTCTGACGCTATAGTTATGTTTGATCAATTCGCACTTGTTGTCGGCTTATTAGCATTGGGATATAGTTTTATTTGCATTGGTGCAACTCAGTTTAAAGGTTTAGTTGAGCTCAGACGCATTTCATTTCTATTATTTGTGTTCTCCGGATTTTTTGCACTTCCTGATTTAATTAGCGTCACTCAAGGGAATCCCACAGCCCCATTACCTGTGATTATATTAGGACTTGTCAATATGGCACTATTGTATTATGCTCACAAAAAAGGAGTTTTTTAAACAGAAAATACTGGCATTACAGTAGTTTTAAAGTTACTAATAAGGGTAGTATAATCGCATATTTGTTATACTTAAAATGTCATGAGCACATCTGTTCCATAAGATGTTTTAAGCAATTGTAAATCCTCTGAAAAAAATAAGATCGCCTATGGTGTACTTAAAGCACTTAAGAAAAGATCTCTTATGAGATATTGAAATGAAGATTGAGAGTTTTTTTTAATTGTTGATGTGGTAGGAAACTTAAGAAGATAAGGTTGGATGGCTAAAACATAATGTAGATCTTCTTATTTTGATTAAATGTCTTGCCGAAAAAAGGGTTATAAATAAGGTTAAATAGTCTTGTCAAGAAAGATTTTACAATCTGTTCAAAATAATTATCTTTATAATTGAATGTAAATCATTAGTCAGAATGTAAATATTGTGTCGATAAGCAAGCTTTAGTAGCAAAAAAAAAGCAGAAATTCGAGCCTTTCTGTCAAGTTTTTCATGGAAAGACTGTAAAATAAGATAAATATTTAGCTAACTAAAGATGAAACATTTTAATTGTAAATCATGCTCTTTCGGAACCTCTGATTGTAAAATTGTTCTTTTAGGATTGTATTTGTTAAAATTTCAATAGATACGGTAAATGGGGAATACCAAAATAAAAAATTTTAAACTCATAAGCTACAGCACTACAATAAAAATTATAAATTGCCCTCAGGTGAATCTCCCTCTATTTTGTACAACTTACCATTAAAAAAAAAGAAAGATTTCAATGAATGAGGTTTACGATACCATACTTCGTAAATGTGAAATTTACCTTTTCGATCTTGGTTTCCAACCCAACTTTTAGATAAAACTGCAGTTTCTGATTTAACTAAAAATTCAGATAATGGCATACCAATATATGGTGAAGGATTTACAGGGTAAAAAGGTTTGAATGGGTAGAGAGAAGAGTGGCAAGAACTTGTGAGCAAGATTAGGATGGCAAATAGATAAACTATTTTCATGATTTAAAGATAACAATTAAATACCATTCACAGCAAGGGCTTAAGATAATCTCGCAGTGAAAAGAATCCAGTTTTAATATCTGGAAAATTATCTATTCGCTACTACGTAATTAATAAATATATTAAGCAAAATGATAAATTCGACTTTGTAACATAAAGTAGGAAAGCTAATAAATAAAGAATCAAATGTAGTTTCTTAGCCAAACAAACCATTTTATCGATGCATCCACGAAAGTATTGATTATATTAGAATCTGCAAACGACTACTAAAAATCAGAACCTACCTCCTCTCCTTTACCATTATACTTATAAGTCTGCTCCCTAATGCCCAATCAAAAGTGATTGACTGTGGAACAAAAATGGTTGCTGGCAGTGAACAAAAGCTATACCAAGGAAGTCAAGGAGAATGCTATTATCTGACCGCATCTGGTAATAAATTTTATGTAGATAAAAGTGAGTGTAAATGTGGTTCAAACGGTAAAGCAGAAAATATTAATCAAATAAAATTACGGTCAGCCGTTATCGTAGATAAGGAAATTTACACAGTTTCCTACAATGAGATTTACGAGCAGCCCAATTGGCTGACTTACACGGTCAGCAACAGAGCTAAGAATGTGGATCGAGGAAGCATGAACTTCTACAAAGAGGCAAATATCCACACCTCAGACAATGCAGATTACGCCATGAATCCTTGGGACAAAGGACATCTCGCTCCCGCTGCGGCATTTAGTGATTCTTACGCAAATCTAAAGACCACCTTTTCCTTTTTGAACTGCTCTATGCAACTTGATCGGCTTAATCAAGGAGAATGGGCAGAGCTAGAAGCACAAGTAAGAAGATGGTCAAAACAGTATGGTGATATTGATGTGAAGATTAAGCTGTTTTTTGCTGCTGACCATCAAGTGCGAAATACAGGAGTGCATATTCCGACAGGTTTTTGGAAACACCTTACCTTTCCAAATAATACCAAAAAATGCTTCTATTTCGCCAATGAGGATGCGATCTACAATTGGGATCGATATGAACAAAAATGCCCAGATGATGGTTAGGCTTAAATACTATTTTACAAAAGCCACTACTTCGCTCAAAGCATTTCAATGGGAGAAAGCACTTTATATTTCACAAGGATCATTAGAGTTTTAAAAGTGAAATCAGAGGGCTCAACAAGCCAACTTTGATCAATTAATAAAAGAGCATAGGTATCTGCCCAATGTAAGTATTATGAACATTACAAAGTTATTTCAGAAAATTGGAGTTAGGTGTAATAATAAATGTTTTTATTATCAACCCTAACTATTATTTGGGCTTTGAAAACTAGCACTCCTAATACTAGTATTGATAACTTCAGTAAGAAGAGAAATTTTACTATCAGGACCAATAATTAACAATTTTGGACCAGTGATTGGTGATCCATTATTGAATGGTTTGATAGAAATCGTACCATTTGCAACACGCTCAAAATAAGTATAATGATTATCTATCCCAATTTTTGTGCAGCCTTTAATTCGGAGAATAGTTTTAGGTATTAATTTACAAATCTCATAGATACATTCAATATCAGGCAAGGCGGGTAAATCAGTAGAGCAAGAAGACCAATGAGCATCAAGATGATTAAGCTTTTTAGCTTTGATACGTGATGGGTTTAGGCCATAAATAAATGAGAAATCTATCTTGTTCATAGTAGTAATTTGAGCCGTGGGATTTAAAGCTTGAAGTTCTTTTCGAACATCTAATTCTCGCTTTTTTGAGATGTTCTCAATATGTGTCAACACAATCAAAGAAGACATCTGAATTTGATTTACCTCCAATTCGTTGTATTTTCCTCGATTTTGCCAATTTACCAAATCGGCAACTGAAACTTGTACAGGTGGCAAAAATCGATTATCAATTCCGACTCCAAGAAATCCCATCAGGGAACAAGCATCAGATGTTCCGTTTGCCTCTATTAATGTTATGCCTCTTTTCCGTTCAGGAATATTATTTACAAAATCTCTTAACTCATTAATACCACTACAACATATACAACTGCCATTGAGAGCTTTCAAATATCTTTTCTCAATCCATTTATTGAACTGTTGGATTTCGAGAGATGCATTCGCGTAATCATTTAAAATGATGAAAGGGCTCCATTCACTTTCCAAACAATTTTTTATCAAACGCTTCAAAAGAGTTGTTTTACCTGCTCCCAAAAAACCTACAATCACAATAATGGGCTCCATATTAAAAAAAATTAAGTAAAGGATTGTAAAATAATTTAGAAAAAATTACTCTTGTTCGAAATTTTCAATCTGGTAAATATTTATAGCTTGACAAAAGCTTATTAATTTTTAATCCAAGAATTAGTAAACAAATACCTTCACCTTTACAGGATGGTAAGTACTCTTTAATCCAAAGGAAATACCCTTTCAATGGGCCATTCATCAGCATATCCATTTTTATGAATCTCATTTTGTATACTATCATCGCTCATTATGCATCGGTCGAGCTCCATTTTAATCTGTTCTTGATTCATATCCTGACCGATAAATACAATCTCATTCTTACAATCACCAAAAGTTTTATCCCAGTCTGATTCAATTGAACCTTGATTTTCTTTGAAAGCCAAATATTGTATTCTCTTCTCAAAAGGCATACTACTCCACCATACACCTGCGCTGTCCGCCTTTAAAGAACCTCCTGCTTGACTCCAACTCAAAGCTTGTCCAGGACGGGATGCCAACCAAAATAATCCTTTACTGCGTATCACGGAATTTGGAAACCTATTTTGCACGAAATACCAAAATCTTTTAGGATTAAAAGGCTTTCGATTTCGATAAACAAAAGAGGATATTCCATATTCTTCGGTTTCAGGGACATTTTTAGCCTTATTCAGTTCTTCAATCCATCCTGCACTTTGTTCTGCCTCATCAAAATCAAATAACCCAGTATTTAGAATTTCCTTAGGTGCCACTTTACTGAAACTTGACTCAATTATTTTAGCCGTTGGATTTAGTTTTTGAATAATCCCTTTTAGTTCTCCACGATGTTTTTTGGTTATCAGGTCAGTTTTATTTAAAATAATAATATTCGCAAATTCAATTTGATCTGTGAGTAGATTAACAATAGTGCGGTGGTCATTCTCAATATCAGTTAATGCTCTATCCATCAATGTTTCTGGACTACCAAAATCTTTAAAAAAATTGAATCCATCTACGACTGTAACCATTGTATCTATATAACTAAATCGTGATAGGTCAATACCATTTTCCTCATCCAAGAAAGAGAAAGTTTGCGCGACGGGTACAGGTTCACTGATACCTGTGCTTTCAATAAGCAAATAATCAAAACGATTTTCTTTTGCGAGACGCTCAACCTCAATCATTAAGTCTTCACGTAGGGTACAGCAAATACACCCGTTACTCATTTCCACAAGTTTTTCTTCTGTACGAGAAAGAGTATTTTCATTTTTTACTAATTCTGCATCAACATTAACCTCACTCATATCATTAACAATAACAGCAGCCTTTAAATCATCCTTATTGTGTAAAACATAATTTAGCAAAGTCGTTTTTCCTGCTCCAAGGAAGCCACTTAGCACAGTAACCGGTAATTTTCTTTTCATTTCAAATCTACTTTTGGTAAAAACCTTTCAAAAATAAATATTTCTTATGAAATGCAACATTGTTGCATTATAAAAAATTAAATATGCTTAAATTTTTAAATACATTTTTATATTTGTATGTGTTATTTTAAAAAAATTAAATATGATTTCTCAAGAACAAGTAATAGAGGCACAAAACGAATGGGGTAGTGGAGTTGTAAAAATTGGATCACTCAAAGACAATAGATCCGAGTGCGAAATATTTACAAATGCTTTTTTAGACAATTTATATTCATTCGAAATTAATCCAGTCTTATTTAAACCCACCAAGTGTAAAGTAGAACAATTTAGACCAACAAAGAAGGAGGCACTATCCTACTTCATTGCTGGCGAAAATCGTGAATGTAAGGAAGATGGTGGTTTTGCAATTAACCCTTGGACAAAGGTCAGATTCGATAATTCAAATTTTATTCTAGAAGAAAATCGCGCTATTGCAATGGGTAATTATTTTTTTACTGATCTTAGTGGTGGCGAAGCTAAAGTTGAATACACTTTTGGCTATAAATTGATACATGGCCAACTGAAAATTGATTTACACCATTCTTCGTTTCCCTATAATCCATGATTTATTTAAATATTTAAAACTCTATTAAGTCATTTTATAAATTATACATTTAATTCCATATGATGATTGAAGTTAAATTAGAGATAGTTTAGAGTATTTGGGTACATAAATAAAGAACTTGAAGATGATGGCTTTGTGATGTAAAAATTATTTATTATGTATCAGGAAATGTGTTTTATTAGACTAAATTGATTGATATAGCTGTTCTCAGCAAAAGCTTCAACATATCCATCAGTCAGGATAGTTCGATTTTAATATTCATGAAGGTTAACCATTCATATGATTCTTGGATGATAATTTTATTCATGAAAGACAGGATAAGTAAGGATTTTAAAATAATATTGGTTAAGAAGGTTATTGGGCCCGCTGGGGGAGTAACAAAAAATCCAAATTCTAAAGGAATTTAAAAATATTATGAAACACCTGGTACAGAAGATATAACCAAAGAAACACTCATCAAATCAAAGGAAAGCACACAATTGGTTTAATACACATTGTTCTAATTACACTAATTTAGCATAGGCTTTTCATAAAGGTAACGACAAGGATATCTTATGATATGTGGAGCAATTTTGATATAGAAGATATTCCTATGTTATACCAATTATCTGTGTTTACAAAATTTTCCCCATAGAATAAATCAAGACATTAAATATTAGGCTGAAAGTAATTCAATGATCAAAATATGGTTCCAAAACCTAACATATGTTTTACTTTAAAGCAATGATATTAAAATTAAAATGGACAAAATTTTTCGAACAAGATATTAATTAATCCATCTAAGAAATTTAAATTTCTCCTGCAAAAAATAAAAGTGTTCAAATCAAAAGTTGTGGATATAGTTTGCAGAATAACTTTTTATTAATTGAACATTTCCTCGTTCCTCTATGTAAGATTTATAGGCTTTAGAGCCTCGAATCTTTCTTCCAGTGAGAATTATATCGTTTAAATCAGAGCCACACATCAGTGATGTATGCGTTCCTCCAAAACCTCCCATATCAATTGAGGATAGTCCCATAATCCTCCATTCCAAAATATCGCCTATTGACTTTACAAACTTTTCACGAGCTTTTATATATTTTTCAGGTTCTTCAGGAATAATTTCCCAATATCTGGAGGTTTTACACTTTCCAAATTCCCCTTCCATTCTCCACATTAGACTCGTCATTACCATCGATCCTCCCCCACTATTAATATGTAGTTGTTGTTTTCTTAAATAAGCGTCCCATTCAGCATCAGATTTTTCAACTTTTGGCCCCCAGTTTGCAGGATCGCCAGCGAAGATCATTCTGTGCGTTACGCCATCTAGAAAACTCACTGACTGTAATATGGCTGCCCCAGATTTCCTCTCGACATTATGATAGTCAGAAAAGTTTCTGGCTACATCAGATGCATGACCCATTTTAACATCAAAGTCGTAAACCCTTACAACATTCTGCGCAAAGGTTCCAAATATGACTGATAAGTTAATTAGAAGAAATATATAATTTTTTTTCATAGGTTTAAGATTTTAATTTGAAAAGTTGCAACCAAATTATATATAAAACATGAAATTTCAAATAAAAATAATTTATTATTGAAAAGTTCATACTCAAGATCAGCAGAAGAGTGACTACCCCCTCAAGCTCAATTTTGGTAGACAAATATTTAACTATATCCCTTGATAACTAGTAAGTATATTTGTTTTCTCATGCTGTGTGTTAATTATACCGTG
>CACLDR010000032.1 GCA_902605755.1 uncultured Marinoscillum sp.
AGGAAGGACTGCAATTGTTGTTGCTCATCGATTGTCTACTATTCAAAATGCAGATAATATCATAGTGCTTGATAAAGGAGAAGTCAAAGAGCAGGGGACACATGAAGATTTATTAAGTATTGGTGGATATTATTCCAAACTCCATGGGATGCAATTTAAAGAGTTCATCTTAGGAAGTAGACTTTAAAAAGTGCAATGCATCAATTGTTATTCTTTCAATATTAATTCTTACTTTTTGTTTTATTGCCTTTTATCATACTTTGGAAGATATGATTATGTACTAGATTTCATAAAAGGAGCAGATAACCATTTGGTCGCTGTTGAGCTTTTTCGTGACGTTAAATTTCAATGATCATGCAGAAATATTATATAGAAAGTTGTGAAATGTATTGGACAGTATTTTGAGGGGAACTTTGACCAAGGTTGGTTTTGAGTATCCTAAATGGGCTGAGGGTGAGGTGAGACTTTTTATAAGGGTTATTTTTACAGAGGAGAGTGAAAAAGTGCCTACATAAAATAAACAATATGAACTTCGCAATTTTGATTGTGATCAAAAGCTGTTAACTTATTTGTTATGCATTCCCTGGTGATATCTTATTCTTTTGACATAGAATAAAAATTGAAACAATAAGCTGACGGCCTTAAAATTGGATTAAATAATTTTGTCTTTGTAAGGCATTATTATTACCACAACTCAAAAATCATTGGGGCCTGATCAAAAAAATAGAATCAATTTTTTTTATCCTGGTCTAGTTGCTTGTTATAAATGGCTTTGTAGATCCCATCCTTTTCTAATAGACTTTCGTGTGAACCTTGCTCGACAATTAGGCCATTTTGGAGAACGATGATCTTAGTCGCAAGCTTTGCCGAGGATACCCTATGAGAGATAATTAAGGAAGTTCGTCCTTTCATAATTTTTGTCATAGCTTCAAGAATAGTATTTTCAGTCTTAGTATCTACAGCGGACAGCGCATCATCTAAAATAAGTATTTTTGGTTCTCTCGCGACCGCTCGAGCGATGGATACACGTTGCTTTTGACCTCCTGATAAAGTGATACCTCTTTCACCAACTTGTGTATCAAATCCATTGGGCAAATCACCTATATTATCTAGTAAATCTGCGTCCATAGCTGCTTGAATAATTTTTCCTTCATTCATTTCGGGATTGCCAAAAGCGATATTATTACGAATGCTGTCTGAAAACAAAAATACGTCTTGCGGGACAAAACCGATTTGTGATCTTAAGCAAGAAAGGTCATATTTTTGAATGGACTTCTCATCTATCTTTAAAGATCCGGAAGATATATCATACATACGACAAATTAAGTTGGCGAGCGTACTTTTGCCAGAACCTGTATTACCGATTATAGCTACAGATTCTCCCGGATTAACTTTAAATGAGATATTTTTTAAGGCATGAATGCCTGAATCCGGATAGGTAAAATAAACATTCTTAAATTCGATGGAGCCCACTAATTTTTCTACTAAGTTATTAGTTGAAATTATATCTGTTTTTGTTTTTAGAAATTCATTAATTCTCTTTTGAGAGGCAGCTGCTTGTTGGATGATACTGGTAATCCAACCCAATGCTGCTACGGGCCAAGTCAATAAGTTTATATAAATTATAAACTCAGCAATTATACCTGTACTTATATTTCCATTAAATACCTCGATGCCTCCAATGTAAACAGTAAGTATTACACTGAGTCCGATAAGAGACATGATAAGTGGAAAGAAAACGGCTTGGACAAAAGTAAGTTTTAAAGCTTTGTTTTTATAATCTGTACTTTCTTTTTCAAATTGAGTGTTGACGTCCTCTTCTCGATCGAATGCTTTTATTACTCTTATCCCTGAGAAGGCCTCTTGAACGAAGGTCGATAAATTAGATAAGCTCTCTTGAATTTTTTCTGAATGTTTGTGGATGATATTGTTTACCAGATAAATACTGATAGATAATATTGGAAGCGGAATTAGGGAATAAATGGTCAGTTTAAAATTTATGGAGAACATAAAAGGAATAACCATTAGAAATAATGTGAATAAGGTAATTCCATACATTATTGCGGGGCCAAAATACATCCGTACTTTACTGACGTCTTCGGATATCCGATTCATTAAGTCTCCAGTATTATTTTTTCTGTAAAAACTTAAGGGCAAACTTTGATAATGCTCAAAAATCTCATTTTTTAAGTCATATTCAATGAGGCGAGACATCACAATGATGGTTTGCCTCATGAAAAACATAAATACACCTCTCAGAAGTGCTGTTATTAATATTAAAATTCCCAGGACACAAATAGATTTTGCAAATAGTGCATAAGTATCGTTTTGAAGATAAAATCCATCAAAGAGTGCAAAAAGTGTATAGTTACTTCTTAATAGGTCAAAAGAATACCTGACTAAAACCGCCGGCATGATAGAAAAAGAATTGGCGATAATTATAAACAACGTACCTAATATAAGTTGATACTTATATTTAAATAAATATTTGTTCAAGTAGGCTAAATCACTCACAAATATAAAAGGGTTGAATTTCTGGGTGGTAATTTGGTGTAAACAAGGTAATTTTGATTTTACATTAATATAACTCTATAAAAAACAAAGTTAGATTAGAATTTCTTTAAAAATGGGAAAAGACTCTATTCAGCTAAAAAATCCAACAATTTTAGATAAAATGTTGGACATGTCACATGAACAACTAGTTTTTTGTAGTGATCATGTGCTTGGATTGAAAGCAATCATTTCAATTCATAATACTGTGCTTGGCCCTGCCATGGGTGGAACTCGTATGTGGAATTATGCGTCTGAAACGGCCGCAATCGAGGATGCTTTAAGATTATCTCGAGGAATGACTTATAAAAATTCGATTGCTGGGTTAAATATTGGTGGGGGTAAAGCGGTAATTATCGGAGATGCAAAAAAAATAAAAGGCGAAAAACTTATGCGCCGATTTGGGAAATTTATCAATGGATTAGGAGGGCAATATTGGACTGCTGAAGATGTGAATATGACTATCAAGGATATGGAATATATCCGAATGGAGACACCTTTTGTGGCAGGCCTTTCAGAAAAAAATGGAGGATCTGGGGACCCCAGTCCAGTAACAGCATATGGTGTTTATTGTGCGATGAAGGCTTGTGCTAAAACGGTTTATGGATCAGATACATTGGCGGGGAAGAAAATATTGGTTCAGGGGTTAGGAAATGTAGGCTCCTATTTGATTGAATTACTGGTCAGGGACAAAGCACGCGTTCTGGTCTCAGATATCTTTGATGATAAGATTAAAGCGATAACAGAACGATTTAATGTCACTGTAGTAGCATTAGGTGATGTTTATAGTGCAGAGGTAGATATTTATGCACCTTGTGCTTTAGGAGCTACAATCAACAGCCAGACTATACCTATGATGAACTGCAAAATTATTACTGGAGGTGCTAACAATCAATTGCATGATGAGACTTTACATTCAAAAATGCTTAATGATAAGGGTATTCTTTATGGTCCAGATTTTCTTGTTAATTCTGGGGGAATAATCAATGTTTATTTTGAACAACAAGGAAATTACAACAAAGCCAAAGTTTTAGAAAAGACGGAAGATATTTATAAAATGACCAGTGATGTGATTAATCTTGCGTTTATAAATCAAATTACTACGCATCAAGCTGCTTTAAACATAGCAATGAAGCGTATCGAAGATTTTAGTAGGGTAAAATCACCTACTTTTAAATGAATTAAAGTTCTTTAAAATGTTAAATAGAAGGGTTTTGAGAGTGAAGGCTATGCAGTCTTTGTATAGCTATTTTTTACTACAGTCATCATTACGCGATCTGATTGAAGAGGAGTTGGTTGCTAAATATGCTTTAGATCCTGCATTGCATGATTTTGCTGATCGAAAGCTTTTTGAAACTAAGCAAAATTTAATTAAAGCCTACTTTAGAAATAAGTTTACTGATGAACCGATTAAGGCTTTAGGAGCACTAGCAAATGAGGAACTTCAAGATGTTGAAAACAGCTATCGGAATTATGAAAAACTGATGAATGCTGAGGTAAAAAGTATTAAAAATACCATGATGTCTGAGCGTGTGAGGCTTCAAGATGCATATCTAAAAATACTGTTGTTACCTGTTTCGTTCGCTTTTTGTAATGAGCAGGACTTGGGAAGAACAAAAAGTAGTCTTGTCGAGTCATTTCCGAGTGGAAATTTATCGCAAAATAGTTTCATTTTAAAGTTAAAGGAAGATCCTGCCTTGTATGAATTAGCTAAAAAAAGAGAGGTTGATTGGGAAGCGGAAAGTTCGAATGTAATACACTGGTACAAAGATGTTTTGAGTGTAGATCAATATATAATAAATTATCAAGTACTTAAAGTTCCAAGTCAAGAACAACAATTTGAATGTGTGCAATATCTCTATAAAAAAATTATTTTTAAAAGTGAAATCATCGGATCCTATTTTGATAAGCATGATTTGAGATGGAATGAAAATAAATCTATTATTAGAAGCATGGTTCTCAAAACACTAAAGAATTTTCATAGTGAAAATCCATTGGAACTACAGCCATTGAGTTACAACGAAGATGATGATTTTAAATATGTTGATATTTTATTTTCTGAAACTGTGGGTCGCGAGTATGAGTTGGAAACGATCATTTCTAAAAGAGTGAAAAATTGGGATACTTCTAGAATGGCGACGACTGACTTGGTAATTTTAAAAATGGCCTTAGCGGAAATGATGACCTTTCCAAGTATTCCAATAAAGGTGACCATTAATGAGTACATTGAGATTTCCAAAAATTACAGTACGCCGAGAAGTAAACAATTTGTGAATGGAATTTTGGATGTTTTGGCAAACGAGTTATCTTCGGAAGGTATTATTAAGAAAAGCGGTAGAGGTTTATTAGACAATAAATAGAAATATTATGAGTAAAAATTCAGAAAATTCATTTTTTGCATTTCTGTTCGGCATTTTTGCTGGAGGAATTATAGGGCTTTTATTTGCTCCAGAGAAGGGATCACAGACACGTGATCGATTATCTTACCTATTGGACAAATATAAAAAAAGAGTAGAAGAGTTGATGGTAGAATTAGTAGACGGTAAAGAGGTGGGAGATAATAAGGCAAAATCAGAAGGGGAAAAAATCATCGATGATACTAAGCAAAAAGCCGAAGAACTGCTCGACGATGTTAATGGTTTAATTGATCAGATAAAAAAATCAGATTGAATAAATTATAAAAGCATTACTTTCAGTTACTATTTTTATAAATTTGACTTAAATTAAATAAAATGAAACATACAATTAAAATAACATTCATATTGAGCCTGGCAGCGATAGTTTTCAGTTGTTCGAACAAAGAATTGGAATCACGCATAGCAAAATTGGAAGGAAAAATCGCCCAATTAGAGACTAAAAATGGGGTAAGAGCAACTCCAGTTGCACCCACTTCTTCACAACAGTCGAACGTTAAACCAGAAGGTCCTCTTCCAGAGTTCAAATTTTCAGAAGAAAGCTTTGACTTTGGTACCATAACAGAGGGAGATGTAGTTGATCATGTTTTTTCATTCGTGAATGAAGGTGAAGCTCCCTTAATTATCAGTAGTGCTACTGCTTCCTGCGGTTGTACAGTGCCAGTATGGCCTAAAGCTCCAATTGCTCCTGGAGAGCAAGGAGAAATTAAGGTACAGTTTAACAGCAGAAGTAAACCAGGGGTTCAGAATAAGACGGTCACCGTTACTGCTAATACTTACCCTAAAGTGACTCGCTTGAAAATTAAAGCAAATGTCAGTAAGGCGAATCCTTCATAAGTATGTATGAGATAATATTTTTACAAGCAGGGGGGAATAATTATTCTCAATTTATTATGCTGGGGGGTATGATAGCTATATTTTATTTTTTTTTCATTCGACCGCAGCAAAAAAAACAAAAAGATACTAAAAAGTTTATTGAAGCAGTGAAAAAAGGAGATATGGTAGTGACCTTGGGGGGAATACACGGGAAAGTATTTTCGATTGGTGAGGCAACTATTACCCTTGATGTTGATCGGGGTAATAAGTTAGTGGTGGAGAAATCATCTATTTCAATGGACACTAGTGCTCAATATGCATCCAAGAAATAGATCAGTTATGATTTGATGATCAAATTTAATCTTAATAAATTCACAAATAACTGGAAGGTAGTAACGTTCTCCATTATGGGGGCTACTACCTTTTGGCTTTTTAGGGCATTGAATGAGCAGCATAGTGCTTTGATCAGTTATCCTATTGAATTTGTTTTTAATAGGGACAGCACAGTAGTTATGAATCCTTTGCCGACGGTCGTTAAAATAGATGTAAGTAGTGGTGGCTGGAATTTATTTAGAAGAACCTTGATATTTGGTGTGGATCCACTAAAAGTAGAGCTAGATAATCCATCTGAAGTGAATTTTCTAACTCAATCATTTTTAAGTCCAATTGTTGAAGATCAGTTAGAGGGACTCAAGATAAATTATATTGTTACAGATACTTTGTTCCTAAACATAGAAAGAAAAATAACGAAGCGGATGAGATTAAAAGTGGATAGCTTAAACTTGTCTCTTGAAAAAGATTATCAGCTAATTTCGAGTATAGATATTCGGCCTGATCATATGATGTTGATTGGACCTGAATCCATTATTAATTCCTTTGAAACAGATTTTGATATTACTCCAGATGATAATGAGATCGATGAGGATTTTGATAGTTGGGTCGAAGTCCCAATAGTATTTAAGGACCTCATTCAATCCGAGCCTAATGAAGTAAATGTAAGTTTTGAAGTAGATAAGTTTAAAAATGTTAAAATAGAAGTTCCCATTACTTTACAAAATTTTCCTACTAGTCGCATGCCGATGATGCGAGATTCTTCGGTGAATCTGACCTATAGAGTTAACGAGTCTTTTGAGGAGGAATATTCGGTAGGAGATTTTCGTGTAATTTTAGATTATGATTTTTTGAAAACAGATTCTATGGGAGTACCTATACTGATAAAATATCCAGATACTTTGAAACAGATTAGTATGCATCCCAAAAAAATTAAATTTTTCTATTAAAATGGGGAATAGTCCATTATTGATTGGTATTACTGGTGGGATTGGAAGTGGCAAGAGCCTTATAAGTAGAATTTTTAATACATTGGGGGTTCCTGTGTACGACACTGATGCACGAGCCAAATGGTTGATGGCTAATGATCCAAATATAAAGTCCCAGCTTATTGAATTGTTAGGTTCAGAGAGTTTCTTAGAGGAAGAATTAAATAGGACCTTCATAGCACGTAAATCTTTTGGTAACGAGAAGATTTTGGCTCGATTAAACACAATCGTTCATCCTGAAGTGGGTACGGACTTTACCAAATGGGTAGCCTTGCACCAAAAGAGTCCATTATTGTTAAAGGAATCAGCTTTGATTTTTGAAACCTCTTCATATGCTGATTTAGACCAAGTAATTTTGGTTTTGTCTCCAAATAAGTTGAGAATTAAAAGAGTTTTGGCACGTGATTTATATCGAAGTAGGGAGGATATTGAAGCGATTATTTCACGTCAGAGGTCAGCTGCTGAAACAAGTTTACTGGCACAATTCATTGTCAATAATGATGAAAAAGATTTGCTACTCCCTCAGGTTTTGAGTATTTACAAAATTTTGATTGCTCAGGCTGATTAATGTTTATTGGTTTTTTTCAATTATCACAAACCATTTGTTCATACTCATCAGGTTTATATGTTTGAGAATGGATTAGGTGCCCATTAAAATTTTTAGTAATGACAACGTGCAAAGGGGCCGACGCAATAAATATTTCAAATTGAAAAAGGGGATTATCATGGTGTGAAATAGACTGTATGGCGTCATACTCGGCAAGATAATGAATGGATTGATCCCCATAAATAAGACCATATTTGTTGTTTTTTAAATAAAGAAAAATATTTTTAAATAAAGGTGAATAAGTACTTATTCCATTTAAGATATTTTTTTGTTGATCAGTAATAAGGGACCAAGTACTATCAGTTTTCACCCAAAATAAAGAATCATTAATGGGTATGAAATTTTGGTATTTGAAGTCAATTATTACATTACCATCACGATTTATTAATCCTTTAAGTGATTTTTTTTTTGTTAAATAATAAGGGCCTAATCGCTCAAATAGGCCTTGATATTCATCAGGAAGTTTAATATTATTGTCTAAGTCAAATCCCGTGATACTCCCATTTTTCAGTAATTGCGCTAGGTGATTTTTTTGTTCAATAAAGTCATATTCAATTGGGATGATCACATTTCCTTTTGAATCCCAAATACCTTGTTTATTTTTCAGTGTAATTCTAAATAGAGAATCTGTCAGCAGATCTATACGCTCAAAATTACTCTTGAACATTAATTCACCCTCCTTATTGTAGATTTCTTTCGCATCTCCATTGGATTTTAGCAAATACCGGGCCTTTATTTTTCCTTGAAGATCTCGAAATTGTAGACTGTTTACGGTGGTGTTTTTGTTTATTAGGACTGACTGTTCGTTATGAAATAAGACATATGACGAGTCCGAATTTCGAATGACCAATCCCAATTCACGAAGTGATTGAATGGAATCCACCTTGATGAATCTGCCTTTTGGATCGATTAAGTACCAATGTTCTCTCTTGAGGGCTAAGTAGGGCTGGTGGTCAATTAGATTTTCAAAAATATTGAGACCTAAATTATCGATGATTTGTTCATTATATATCTTGTAATCTGATATATCTCGAGAGTAATGATAGACCTCATCAATATAAATATCGCGGTTTGTTTCCCATGGTATTTGGAAGTTCATGTTGCTTTCAAGTAAAGCTTGCTCGCTCTCATGATAAAGTAGAATCAAGGAGTCATTGATTAATTCATAGTCCTCGGCTGAAAAGATGGGATTTAGATGATTTTTTATAATTCCTTCTTGAACAAAAGATAAGTTGTGAAAGGCAATTTTTTTATCTAAACGAAACTTCCAAAAATCGCCTAACGTATTGATTTCGTCATAAGTGAAGCTAGTAAGTATTTTACCCGTATAGGTAGCCAACGCCCAGCCGTCCTCTTTTCTTAATTTAAGCCATCTTTCACCTACAATTCCGGCATCCAAGAGGTTATCAAATAGTAACTTTCCTGACTTATGGATAATTTTGATTTCTGTAGGTTCTTTGATTTTTATAAAGCCAAAACCTAGGTCTTCATAAGTGGTAATGGAACCCGAATAGATGGGGGTCCCCGCCCTATTAATCAGTTGCTTGACTCCGGAAGTATTACTTACTCCTATGATGTCTGTTTGTAATGTTTGGCAAAGTAGCTCCCGTTTTAAAATAGAGTGATAATTAGGTTTTAAGATAGGAAATCCTTTTAAATCCATGAAGCCGATTTTTCCTTGTTCCAAGAAAGGCAACAGCGGAGGTGTATTTAATTCAGAAATCCTCCGAAGGGAATCTATTTTTTGTTTAAAATTTGGGAATTTAGAAAGCCCAAAGAATACTTCTGGATTCATGTGGTATAAGATTGACAATAGCTCCTCATTGTATGGGCTTTGAGGATAATTTTTTATGTGATTCAAAAAAGAATCAGAGGTATTAAGATCTAAAGTGCGCTCGAAAATAATTTTAAAAGCATTGTTTATATATCGTGAGTTCGGATACTCATTGACAAAATTTTTAAATTCACTAATGTCATTATTTTTCGTTTTTTCTTTAAATAGGAGCCGTTCGTAAATAGCTTTTGCCTGATCAGAAAATCTTGATTTAGAATACATTTTTATGTAATTCTCATAGGATTTCCAGTTATTAATTTGTTTTACTGAATCAAAGGCTAAGCTGTCAATTTTATAGAGGATACTCTTGGTATAAATACTTTTGGGGTATAAAGAAATAAAAAAATGAAAGCCATCCATTGTATATTGAGACAAAATTTTTTCATAGGTTTGATTTTCAATATCAGTATTAGTTTTTTCGATATCAAGAAGATTAAATGAAGCTGTGGTAAAAGCTAATTTTATTTTTTTATTGGCCTCCTGAAAATCAGTAATTGCTCGTTGCCCGTAAATGCGTGCTTGATTCAAGTCATAGTATTGGGGGAGACTATCGCAAGACAAGAGTCGGGCATACATCCATTTACTTCCTGGATTGATGGAATCCTTAGAAATTTGACTTTCTAGGAGTTCTTTAGCTTTTGCAATATCTCTTTTTTCAAGTGTTTTTAATACGCGTTTGAGGTCTTGAGCGTTAACCATCAGATTAGATATCAGAAAAAATATAAAGTAAATAATTTTAATAAAATTCATTTCGGTCATAAAATTACATATTTGAAGTAAGTCCTTCGAAGAACCTCATGAAAACCTTTTATAGTATATTAATATTTTTCTTTCACTGTTATGTACGACGATTGGCAAGTAGCGGAGGAGGCTCCCCTGTGAATGGGTTCCATCTACTGATGGTTTTGGCACCAAAGCCAGAAGCACGCATGATCAGGCGGTCTCCGTATTTATCTCGAATCTTATCCATGGCTTGATATAGATTGAACATATTTTCAGAATTTTCAAATAGGTGAATTTGATGACCTCCACCTACCAGATGGCTGAATTTGATGCCTATTAAGCGTACGAGAAGTCTTTTTTGATAGAGTTTTTTATATAATGCCATCACGATGGGTAAAATGACTTGATCTGAAGCACTATAGGGGATTTTTTTTTGTATTGTATAGGTCTGAAAGTCTGAATATCTAAGTTTTAGGGTAATACAAGACGTTAGTTTGTTTCCCCTACGTAATTGAAAGATAAGATTTTCTGTCATTGCTGTCAGTAGGGACTTTAGTTTACCTATGTCTATAGTATCTATGTTGAAGGTACGCTCTGTAGAGATGGATTTACGCTCTTGATAAGGGATGACAGGTCTAAGATCTATGCCATTTGCTTTTTCCCAGAGTTTAGTACCATTTTCACCAAGTACTTTACTGATCATATTAATAGGCATTTCTTGAAGAGTTTGAATTTTCCGAATACCTAAGTCACAGAAGATGCGATAGGTTTTTTCTCCAATCATAGGAATTTTTCTAATTGATAAAGGTGCCAAGAAGGATTTTTCAAGTCCTTTGAAAATATTGAGATGATTATTAGGCTTCGCTTCGCTAGTAGCTATTTTTGAGACCGTTTTGTTGGAGGATAATCCAAAAGAGATAGGAAGCCCCGTTTCTTTAATAATCTTTTGGCGTAATTCAGTAGATAAATTTTGAGAATCATAAAATTTATCTATACCCGTTAGGTCAATGTAGAACTCGTCAATTGAACTTTTCTCATAAAGGGGTACTGTATCTCGGATGATATCTGTGACATTTTGGGAATGCTTAGAATAAGTTTCTGAATTACCTCTCAATACAATGGCCTCAGGACAGAGCCTTTTAGCCATTTTCATAGGCATGGCTGAGTGAATTCCAAAATTACGGGCTTCATAACTGCAGGAAGCGACGACGCCTCGATCAGAAATACCTCCAATTAAGATAGGCTTACCTATAAGTTGGGGGTTTATCAAGCGTTCACAAGAGATAAAAAAAGTATCTAAATCAATGTGCATAATGTTTCTTGGGGATATTTCTTGTTTCATATTAGGTAGTTATTTCTCCTTTTTTTAAATCTTTATATCTAGGATCTTCTACGATAGGTAAAAATT
This sequence comes from uncultured Marinoscillum sp., assembly GCA_902605755.1. Lineage (GTDB taxonomy): Bacteria > Bacteroidota > Bacteroidia > Cytophagales > Cyclobacteriaceae > UBA4465. The sequence continues at coordinate 11,672 of CACLDR010000032.1, forward strand.
CCATGTAGTTAATATTTATATTGATGCAATCGAATTCTTCCATAACCATTCCTTTGAGTAGATAAATACCTCTACCTCTAAAGGGGTATTGAATGGTGATTTGAGGGAAGTGAACGGTATCGATGAAATGGCCGGTATAATCTAAAAAATTCCCGAACTGCATGAGGGCTCCAGTATGTGTTTTTGTTTTCTTGTAGGTCACTAAATATCCATATACTTCCACTTTTTCATTAATGTAATGCTTTAAATCTTCTGCAGACAATGATGGCGTAACTTTTTTGATAAGTAGTTTAAAAGGATCACAAAGAGGGAATCCAAAATATTCCATTTCATTGAATGCATGAGCTAAAGGAATTTTTTTGAACTTGGGCATTCTATAGGTCGTTTTTGCGACTTTGAATAGATTGAAAGTCTGAACTTCCATATTTATTTTATTGGTTTCCATGTGACTCTCCCAAAGCAATTCGTAGGGATTCTTTTTTGTAAATCGAAAAGCTTCGATTTTAATGAGTAGTGTAAGTTGTTCCATGGAAAGGGATACGCGTTTGATAAAGTCACTTAAGCTTTTAAATACGCCTTCTTTTGATCGACATGTAGTGATTTTTTTTATAGTATTGATCTCAATAGATTTAGTTAAAATGAAGCCAAGAATGATGTGTTTACCCGAAATAGAGGTCTCTAATTCACCAGTATTTACACAGGGAGGAGAAATAATAGCACCGTGCATACGTGCTTCATGCACATAAAGTTCGGTTTGATAGAATCCCCCAAAATTATTGAGGGTAGCCACTAAATATTCTAAAGGATAGTAGGCTTTGAGAAATAAGCTTTGATAGCTTTCTACGGCATAAGATGCCGAATGACCTTTGGCAAAGGCATAACCTGCAAAACTTTCAATTTGTCTCCAAACTTCATTGACTTCTTCGATAGGGTATTTTTCCCTTATACAGTTTGTGAAAAATTTCTCTTTAACTGCTATGAATTCTGATCGCCCTCTGTATTTTCCTGACATTCCTCTTCGTAAGACATCGGCCTCTCCAAGATCAAGTTTCCCATAATAGTGAGCCACTTTAATTACATCTTCTTGATAAACCATGATACCAAAAGTTTCTGGCATAATTTCTAGCATAATGGGGGGGGGCTTTTTTCATACGCTCGGGGAAACGAGATCTTAAAATATATTCTTGCATCATACCTGATCTGGCTACGCCTGGTCTGATGATAGAGCTGGCGGCTACCAATCCTAAATAGTTGTTAACTTGTAGCTTTTTAAGGAGCATACGCATGGCAGGAGATTCTACATAAAAACAGCCTATGACTTTACCGATTTGGAGCAATTTTTTTATTTTTTTATCAGATTTAAAACGCTTTACATCATGAATGTCTATACGTGACACATTAGGATGATTTTTTGCGATAATACTTATGGCATCTTTGATTTTTCCTAAACCTCTTTGACTTAGGATATCAAACTTATAGAGCCCAATGTCTTCTGCTGTCATCATATCAAAATGAGTAGTAGCATAGCCTTTTTGGGACATGAATGTAGCCGTATAATAATTAATCGGTCTTTCGGAAATCACAATACCTCCTGCATGAATACCCAGATAATTAGGAAATCCTTCAAGTCTTTTGGCGTAATTAATGACTAATTTTGAGAGCTTATCGAAAGATTTTTTTTGGGTTGAGGCTCCTTTCGAAATGAGGTCTATTTCGTATTTAGGAAGGCCAAATACCTTGCCAAGTTCACGTATAGATGCACGGTATTGAAAAGTATTGTAGACAGCAATCAGTGCCGTATTGGGGAATCTTTTAAAAACATAATTAATGATATCGTTCCGATCACGCCAGGAAAAGTCAAGATCAAAGTCTGGAGGAGTTTTTCGATAAAAATTAATAAATCGTTCAAAATACAGATCAAGCTCTATTGGATCAACATCTGTAATTTTGAGTAGGTAGGCAATGATACTATTGGCGCCACTGCCTCTTCCGATATAAAAGTAGCCCTTACTTCGTGCATAGTTAGTTATTTCCCAATTTATGAGAAAATAGGAGATAAAGTTTTTTTGATGAATAATATTTAATTCTTTTTTTATTCGATTGAGGATAATTTTATTTGGATTAGGATATCGATAAGGTAGCCCCTGTTCACAAAGTTTTTTGAGTAATTCAAAATCTTTTTTTTTATCATTCAAAAATGTTTCTTGATTTTTGGAATGTATGTTTTCGAAGTCAAAGGAAATTTTACATTGATTGAGTAGCAGATATGTGTTTTCAATGAGTTTGGGCCATGCAGTAAATTTGCGTTGAATTAGCTTTTCATCGGTGTATAAGTCAGTGGCTTGACCCTGTGCATTTACAGAAAGTTTACTTAGCAAAGTATTCTGGTCAATAGCTCGGAGAAGTCGATGTGTATTGAAGTCCTTTTTATTTCTAAAAGAGCAGGGATGAAGTATAACAATTTTATTGATATTGAGAGATGCTTTGCTATATTCAAGTTGATTTATATGTTCTGTATTGACACCCAAGAATTCATTATTTTTTAATTTGAAATGTTGGCATTTAGTGTAGGGGTAAATCACAACCGTATCTTCTAAAGTCTTTGCTTGTTCAGGGATATGAGACATCTGTGTGGAGGTAAGGTTGGACAGGTACGTATTTATTTGTTGAAATCCATTATTGTTTTGAGCTAAAATGATGAATTGTTGTATGCCGTTATTTCTAAAATCCACACCTAATACAGGTTTTATATTGTATTTGGGAGCCATACGAACGAAATCCAGAGAAGCAGAAGTATTGTTAATATCGGTAAGTGCCAATGTTTTGATTCCCCTTTTTTGAGCCATCCTGAGGATAGATTCGGGGGCGACAGTTCCGTACCGAAGGCTAAAATAGCTGTGATTATTGATAAACATTTACTAATATTTTTAGTAAATGCTAATTTAAATAGTTTCAAATATTTAAATCCTTATTTCTAGTTTTTTTTTAATAAAAAGATCAGTAAAGTTGAGTAAATATTTCACTTGCATTAACATAAAATTAAAAAGGGAATAAAAAATTAATTTTAAATAAAATAGTTATTCCTAGCATAAAATGGCTAGGGCTTGAACAAATCTGGATGTTCTTTATCGTAAGGGGTAATTTCTTGTAGAAATCGTGCTAAGGACAAAATACTTGCCTCATCGAAATGATTTCCTAAGAGTGTAATGGATCCTGGATTTTCATCGGCATAAGAGCCATTTGGAATCACTACACATGGATGACCCGTGAGATTAGTAATTAATAACTGATTACTAAAGGAAGGTACTATCAATATATCGATGTCAGACATTAATTCGTTGAATTGTAAGGTAAGTTCATATCTCAATCTATTGGCCTGAATGTAAGCTACGGCTGGAATTAGTTGAGCCGCTCTGAACACATTAGGCCATGCATTGTCTATTTGTCTCACCATCAGATCATCTTGATTTGATTGGGTAAGGAAGTTAAAGGCTGCAGCAGCTTCTGCCTGCAGAATAAAACTCAAGGCTTCTACAGGAATATTTTCTGGTAACGTTTTTTCGATCAGATCATATCCTTTAGATTTTAATAGTAATAGTGTATTTTGATCATTTTCTGAATAAAAATCAGGATTTTGATCATCAGAGAGTACTCCAATATGAAGGTTTTTTATCTCGTTATCATAATGATAGTTAAACGGAGCATCTCTGACCGAGAGGTCTTTTCCATCTGTTCCCCTGACGGCATCAAAGACCAATGCACAGTCTAAAGCATTTCTGCAAATGGGTCCTAATTTATCCATCGTCCAGCTGAGCGCCATAGCTCCATCCTTACTTACGCGGCCAAAGGTGGGACGTAGTCCCGTAGCGCCACATCTTGTAGATGGGGAAACAATAGAACCTTGGGTTTCGCTTCCAATCGCAAAAGGAACCAATCCGGCTACTGTTGCAGATGCTGATCCTGCCGAAGATCCACTGCTACCTTGTTCAAGATCCCAAGGATTCCTGGTTTTACCACCATACCAAACGTCACCCCAAGCCAGGGCACCTAGTGTTAACTTAGCAACTAATACTGCTCCGGCAGCTTCTAATCGGTTAATTATTTCAGCGTTTTTAGAGAATACTTGTGATTTAAAAGGAGTAGCACCCCAAGTTGTCTTATATCCAGCCACATTCAATAAATCCTTGGCACCATAGGGGATGCCATGAAGAGGCCCTCGATAAATGCCTTGTTTGATTTCAATATCTGCTCGTTGAGCTTGAATGAGGGCGAGCGAATCTGTTATGGTAATGGTACATTGTAAGGTATCGCTATATTTTTTTAGTCGATTAAGAAACAATTGGGTCAATTCTAAGGACGTGATTTGCCTATTTTTAATCAAGTAAGCTAATTCAGATACAGGATAAAAAGCTAATTCACCCTTATCTTTTGGCAGAGAGACATTGGTAGGAAGAGCCCAATTAATGGTAGACTGCTCACTTGAGATTCGAGAATGATTTACTGGTGGGATCCAAATTAAGCCTAAGGGGATATTATTCGAAATATCTTGTTTATGCAGGGCATTAACTTTTAAAAGATTAGCAGCTACCTTAGGCTTCATTTTTAATAGTTCTGCTGAATCAAAATCTAAACCAATGAAGCTAGAAGTAATTTTGAGGCTATCTTGGCTTTTAAGGGGTAAATGGGAAAAATTGCAGAGGAGGAGTAAAAAAACGTACGACAACTTTAGTTTTTTTTTGTTTCTCATATCATTTGTGAATAAAACGGTTTTTCCGTGATTTGGAGCCATGGGACGATTTTTTTTTGAAAGTCCAAAAAGGTGGAATATATTTTTTTACTTTGAGGATCTTGTTCTGTCAATTCAGCAATGGTTTCAGTGGTCTTTTCTTTTAGTCTGTCCAGTACTGTATCAGGATAAGGTCTCATAGTCACCGAGGGCTCCATTTGAATTTTTGGTAAATAGATGGCATTCATTGTATCAAATTTAATGGGGACTATTCGATTCAAACGAAGACACGCCGTTCGAATAATTTCTTGTAAATCTGTAGGAAGAGCATCAAATTTTGACTTATTGACCAGCATTTCCAATACTGTTCCTAATTCATGCCAGCCTGGGTAATAATAATATCTAGCTACGTTATGGAATCCCATGAGGTAATCATGATAGGGGCCAATCCATTCGGTGGCATCGATTACGCCTCTTTCTAAATTGGTGTATATTTCTCCCCCAGCCATGAGCATTGGCGTACCCCCAGCCTTGGCCAATACCTTTCCTCCCAAGCCAGGCATGCGCATTTTAAGTCCTTTTAAATCATCAATGTTATTGATTTCTCTATTGAACCACCCTCCCATTTGGCACCCTGTGTTTCCTGCACTAATGGGGAGCAGATCGAAAGGGGCATACAGCTCTTCCCATAATTTCTGACCTCCATTGTAAAGAATCCAGGTATCCATTACCTGGGCATTTACACCGAAAGGAATGGTCGAGAGAAACTGACCTGCTGGAAGCTTTCCTGCCCAATAATAGGCCGATCCATGATTCATTTCTACTGCTCCGTTGCTAACTGCATCAAAGCCCTCCAGTGCTGGAATTAATTCACCACCACCATAGACTGTAATTTCCAAACGTCCTCCAGACATTTTTTTGATCCATTCTGTAAGTTCATTGCATCCCTCGCCTAATATAGGAAAATTGGGAGACCAAGTAGTGGTCATTTTCCATCGGTAGGTGTTATTGAAGTTGATGTAGGGTCCTTTTTGAACATTTTGATCAGCATCTGTTTGACAATTGGCCAGACTTAAAGTACTCACTGTCGCTATAGATTGAATAGACTTTTTGAGAAATTTTCTCCGTTTATTATTTGTTTTTTTCAAGGCCTCTTAATTTAAAGAGATAAAATTAGGAAAATGATCAAAATACAAATTATTTATTTACACTAATTTCTAGTTAAGAAAAAATAAAATGTATTATCATATTTTTAACCATTTTATCAATGAGTATACCAAATTAAGACATTTTGTCTTTTTTTTCAGTTAATAATTTTATATATCAGTCAAATTGACTTAAAAGTTTAAATGGTATTTAATTTGTGATTCAATTATGTCAACAGCAGAATCTGTTAAAATGAATTTGAATAATTATACTATAAAATCTCAGGAAGTTTTAAATAAAGCTACAAAGATCGCTACGAAAAATGGGCAGCAAGTGATTGAGACTTCTCATTTAATGCAAGCTATTTTGCAATCTGATGAAAATTTGGTTTCATTTTTATTTAAAAAAATTGGGTCTAGTCGATCAACAATTGAACAAAAATTAGACGAAATTATCCAGAAATATCCTTCAGTGATTGGAGGCCAAACTTGTTTATCCAATCAAGCAGTACAAGCATTAAAAAATTCGGAGGTTTTTTTGAATGATCTAGAAGATGAATATGTAGCTGTAGAGCATATTTTGCTTGGAATACTTAAAGGGAAAGATCAGACAGCTCAATTACTCAAGGATTCTGGGTTTGACCAAAAAAATCTGCTAGCAGCTATTATTGAACTCAGAGGTGGACAAAAAAGTCGTGATGTGCATGCCGAATCTAAATACCGGGTATTGAATAGGTATTCTACAAATCTTAATGCATTAGCCTTAAAAGGTAAAATTGATCCAGTGATTGGACGAGATGAAGAAATCAGGAGATTATTACAAATTTTAGCTAGAAGGACTAAAAATAACCCCATCCTTTTAGGAGAACCTGGTGTTGGTAAAACTGCGATCGTAGAGGGATTAGCGCAAAGAATTATCTCAGGGGATGTACCTGAAAATTTGAAGTCTAAGGTTATTGTATCCCTTGATATGGGCTTATTGATTGCTGGAGCAAAATTTAAAGGAGAATTTGAAGAGCGATTAAAAGCAGTGATTAAAGAAGTTACTGATAGTAATGGAGAGATCATATTATTCATTGATGAAATTCATGCGCTAATTGGTGCCGGAGGAGGCAGTGATAGTGCCATGGATGCGGCTAATATGTTAAAACCTGCACTGTCTAGGGGGGAATTAAATGCAATAGGAGCAACCACCTTGAATGAATACCAAAGATATATTGAGAAGGATAAAGCGCTGGAAAGAAGATTTCAATCGGTCCAGGTGGCTGAGCCCAATCTTCAAGATGCGATATCTATATTAAGGGGGATAAAGGATAAATATGAATTGCATCACGGGGTTCAAATCAAGGACGAGGCTATTATTTTAGCGGTTGAACTGTCAAGTAGATACATATGTGATCGATTTTTACCTGATAAAGCTATCGATTTAAT
>CACLDR010000033.1 GCA_902605755.1 uncultured Marinoscillum sp.
CTAAGGATGTTGCACTTTTCATAATATCACAAATATCAACGAGTGGAGGTACGGGACATTTTATAGAATATGCGGGAAGTGCTATTGAAGGATTGACGATGGAGGGACGTATGACTTTATGTAACATGAGTATTGAAAGTGGTGCTCGAGGGGGGTTAATTGCTCCTGATCAGACGACTATCGACTATCTTATGGAAAGGGAATTTTCGCCGCAAAACCAAAAATGGCAAGATGCAATAGCGAGGTGGACCTTACTAAAGACCGACTACGATGCTGCCTTTGACAAGGAGTATTTATTTCATGCTGAAGATATCGAGCCGATGATCACTTTCGGAACTAATCCAGGAATGGGAACAGGAGTTACAGGTCACATTCCCTTAACGGCTTCGCTGGCTGAGGGTGAAAGGATAACCTATAAAAAATCTCTTCAATATATGGGTTTTAATGAGGGTGATAAGTTACAAGGAAAATCAATTGACTACGTTTTTGTTGGAAGTTGTACTAACGGAAGGATTGAGGATTTAAGAGAGTTTTCTAATTTTGTAAAAGGTAAAAAGAAGGCAGATAATATTAACGCTTGGATTGTACCTGGTTCAAAACAGGTAGAAGCTCAAGCCCAAGAGGAGGGTTTGTTAGCGATCCTAGAGGCTGCTGGATTTAAGTTGAGACAACCAGGTTGCTCAGCTTGTTTAGCTATGAATGATGATAAGATTCCCGCTGGAAAATATGCAGTTTCAACCTCGAATAGGAACTTCGAGGGCAGGCAAGGACCTGGAGCACGTACATTACTTGCAAGCCCCTTGGTAGCAGCTGCATGTGCTATTTCAGGAAAAATTACCGATCCAAGAGAATATTTAAATTAAAAGTTAAGTTGATGCCCATCGAAAAATTTATTAAAATCCATTCTTCGGCCGTGCCGCTAGACATAGAAAATATAGATACAGACCAAATTATACCTGCTCGTTTTTTAAAAGCGGTAGAGCGTAAAGGGTTTGGAGATAATTTATTTAGAGATTGGCGTTTTGATAAGTCAAATGAACTAATTAATGCCTTTCCTTTAAATGATGCTAAATATACGGGACAAATTTTGGTTGGAGGAAAAAATTTTGGATGTGGATCAAGTAGAGAGCACGCAGCATGGGCACTTTACGATTATGGATTTAAGGTAATTGTATCTAGTTTTTTTGCTGATATTTTCAAAGCAAATTCTTTAAATAACGGTCTTTTACCAGTTCAGGTAACCTCTGAAGACCTTAATGAAATATTTGAAGTTATAGATAGGTTGTCGCAAGCCACTTTTACTGTTGATCTTGTAGAACAAACCTTCACAATTGATGCTTCAAATAAAGTAATTGATTTTGAAATTAATTCGTATAAGAAGGAATGTCTTTTAAATGGCTATGATGATATTGACTATTTATTAAGTCTCAAAAAAGAAATAAAAATTTTTGAAACGAAATAATGATATGATAAAGCAAAAAGTACTCGTATTAGATACAACTCTCCGGGATGGTGAGCAAACTAGTGGTGTATCGTTTACAGAAACTGAAAAGTTGAGCTTAGCTAAAATTTTGTTAGAAGAAGTAAAAGTGGATCGATTAGAAATTACCTCTGCGCGTGTATCTCAAGGGGAAAAAAATGCGGCTCTTCGTATTATAAAATGGGCCAAGGGTACGGGTCATCTTGATAAGATTGAGATTCTAGGCTTCGTTGATCAGTATGCTTCTGTCAAGTGGATACACGAAGTGGGAGGCAAAGTGATGAATTTGCTCGCTAAAGGGTCGCTGAAGCACTTAAAGGGGCAATTGCGTAAAACACCTGGTGAACACATCGAATCATTAATTGATACAATCAATTATGCGAATTCATATGGTATTCATGTCAATTTATATTTAGAAGATTGGTCTAACGGAATTCATGAATCTCGGGATTATGTATTTCAATTAATGGATGCACTTCAAAGTAAGAGCATCATGAGATTTATGTTGCCAGATACTTTAGGCATTTTACAGCCCTCACAGACAGCATTGTATGTGAAGGAGATGACTCAGCGTTATCCTTATCTTAAATTTGATTTCCATGCACATAATGACTATGATCTGAGTGTCGCAAATGTTTTAGAGTCCGTGAAGGCGGGAGTAAGTTGTATCCATGTTACGGTTAATGGCTTAGGAGAGCGTGCCGGGAATGCTATTTTGAGTAGTTCAATTGCTGCCCTTCGTGATCACCTCGAAATAGAAACAAATGTAGTAGAAGCTAACATTTACCGAATCAGCAAATTGGTTGAAACATTTTCTGGTTTACGAATTCCTGCGAATAAACCTTTAATTGGGGATAATGTTTTTACTCAGACTTGCGGGGTACATGCCGATGGTGACAGCAAGGATAACTTATATTACAATATTCTCATACCAGAACGCTTTGGAAGATCGCGAAGTTATGCGCTAGGTAAAACGTCAGGAAAAGCAAACATAAAAAAAAACTTGGCTCAATTAGGTATTGAACTTGATGAGAAAATAATAAAAAAAGTAACGGATCGAGTTATTCAATTAGGAGATAAAAAAGAGCAAGTCACCATGGATGACTTGCCCTACATTGTAGCAGATGTTTTAGAATTGGCAGAAATTGATCAAAAAGTAAAAATTAGTAACTATAATCTATCACATGCGAAAGGGATGAAGCCCGTGGCGTCTGTAGCGTTAATGATTGAGGGGAAAAAGTATGAGACCACTTCTGCTGGAGATGGACAATACGATGCCTTCATGAATGCCCTATTAAAAATATATAAGGAGGAGCTGAATAAAATACTTCCTAGATTGATTGATTATAGTGTGTTGATTCCACCCGGAGGAAAGTCGGATGCCTTGTGCGAAACTACCATAACCTGGGAAATGAATCGCGAGTTTAAAACTCGTGGTGTGGATACCGATCAAACTTTTTCAGCCATAAAGGCGACTGAGAAAATGTTGAATTTAATTGAAAATGAGACTATTCTTCAAATATCGCAGTTACAATCATTATTCACTTTAGCATAAGTTCTAATGAATTTAAATATCGCAATACTATCTGGAGACGGAATAGGACCAGAAATTATTAGAGAGGCATTAAAAATATCGCAAGTAGTTGCTGCTAAATTTAAGCATCAGTTGACTTATAAACAGGCACTGACTGGTGCGGTTGCCATTGAAGCAGTAGGAGATCCATATCCAGAAGAGACTCATTCGATCTGCATGGTATCAGACGCTGTATTATTTGGAGCTATAGGAGACCCAAAATATGATAATGATCCAAGGGCTCATATACGTCCTGAGCAAGGATTATTATCAATGCGAAAAAAGTTGGGACTTTATGCGAATATTCGGCCTTTAACCACTTTTAAATCCCTGATTCATAAATCACCTTTGCGGACTGAATTACTTGATGGAGCTGATTTTGTTTGCATACGTGAGTTGACAGGAGGTATTTATTTCGGCCAACCCCAAGGTCGATCAGAGGACGGTAATATCGCTTATGATACTTGTGTATACAAACGATCTGAAATTGTAAGAATTCTTAAATTAGGATTTCAATTTGCAGGTAAAAGAAGAAAAAAACTAACAGTGGTTGATAAAGCAAATGTTTTGGCTACTTCAAGATTATGGCGTCAGATTGCTCAAGAAATGGAACCAAACTATCCAGATGTGAAAGTTGAGTATTTGTTAGTTGATAACGCCGCAATGCGACTCATACAATGGCCAAAAGATTTTGACGTGATGGTAACAGAAAATATGTTCGGTGATATTTTAACTGATGAGGCCAGTGTGATTAGTGGTTCGATGGGTTTATTACCTTCAGCCTCAGTCGGAGTACATACCTCAGTATTTGAGCCCATTCATGGTTCGTACCCCCAGGCAGCAGGAAAAAATATAGCAAATCCAATTGCTGCTATTCTTTCAGCTGCTATGATGTTTGAATATGCATTTAAGCTTACTGAAGAAGCTGATCTAATAAAAGAAGCGGTTGAAGCATCAATCATTAAAGAATTTGTCACCGCTGATATATCACAAGGGGATCAAGGTCAAACGACATCTGAGGTAGGGGATTGGATTACCTCATATATCAAGAATAAATAGTTATGATTGTAGTTAAGTTTGGAGGCAGCTCCGTTGGAACTGCTGAAAGCATAAAAGTTGTTGGTGATGTGCTGATTGAAAAAGCAGGCAAAAATGATTGTTTTGTCGTCGTTTCAGCTGTTGGTGGAGTGACCAATAAGTTGATTGAAATGGCTCAATGTGCTGAAAAAGGAGTCTCTGATTATGAGATTTTTTTGAGGGAAATTGAGGAAATACACTTAGCTCTTGTTAAAGCGCTAATTTCTGTTAAACTTCAAAGCAGTGTTTTGGGAGGAATTAAGCTGATTATTAATGAATTAGAGGAAGTTTTAAAAGGAATTTTTGTACTTAAAGAGAATAGTTCTAAATCTTTTGACTTTGTATGTGGTATCGGCGAGCGGTTGTCTTCATTGATTATATACAAATATTTAAATAGTTTAAGTCAGGACGTAATCTTAATAGATCCCACAAAAATTATAATATGTACCAATGAATTTGGAACTGGTAAAATTTTGATCGAAAAGTCTAAAGAAAAAGCCCTAAGTTATATTTCAAATCTAAAAAAAATCAATATCTGCCCAGGTTTTATTGCGGGGACTTTAGACGGCAATTTTACTACTTTAGGTAGAGGAGGCTCTGACTATACTGCTGCATTATTTGCAAACTTTTATAAAGTTTCTGAATTGCAAATTTGGTCAGATGTAAGTGGGTTGATGACTGCTGATCCGAAATTGGTTGCACATGCCAGTGTAATTCCTCAATTATCTTATCAGGATGCCTTAGAACTTTCCCATTTTGGAGCAAAAGTTATTTATCCACCGACAATACAACCAGCTTTAGAAGAAAATATTCCGATAATTATCAAGAACACTTTTAATCCAGAAGATTTGGGAACAAAAATAACAAAGTCGTGGGAAGACCAGTGTACAATAAAAGGAATTTCATCTATCGATGATATTTCACTACTTAATTTAAGTGGAAGCGGAATGGTAGGAATACCCAGATTTTGTGCAAGGCTTTTCCAAGCACTTGCAGATCGAAATATTAACGTAATTATTATTACCCAAGCCTCTTCAGAACATACTATATGTGTTGGCATTCAGTCAAAGGATGAAAATAATGCTGTTGAAGAAATTAATAATTCATTCGCTAGCGAAATAAGTTCAGGAAAAATTAATCCGATAGATGTTGAAGTCGATTTATCTATTGTCGCATTGGTTGGGTCTAATATGAAAAGTCAAGTGGGAATTAGTGGACAAATGTTCAGTATTTTGGGGAAAAATGGGATCAATATAAAGACGATTGCTCAAGGTTCATCCGAACGTAATATTACCGTAGTTATTCAAAAAAAGTATTTAAAAAAAGCTATAAATGCATTGCATGAGTCTTTTTTTGTAAATGAAATAAAACAAGTAAAATTATTTATTATTGGTTTGGGAAATGTTGGTAAAGCATTTCTCAATCAAATAGCCCTTCAGAAAAACTATTTATTAAAAGAGTTTAATTTGGAATTTGAAATTATCGGTGTTGCAAATTCTAGAAAAATGGTTTTCAATGAACAGGGACTTGATCCGCGTAGAGTCATAAATACAATAGCTAATGGAGATTCTTTTCAGCAATCCAAGTTTATTGATAAAATGAGACAACTTAATTTAAGAAACAGTATTTTTATCGATATCACAGCCTCAGGAATTGTAGCTGAGGCTTATGAAGAAATTTTAAGGGAGACTATTTCAGTAGTTACTCCCAATAAAATTGCCGCAACCCGATCATTTGCTCATTATCAATTATTGAAGACTACTGCAAATAAATTTAAGTCTCAATTTTTGTTTGAAACTAATGTAGGTGCTGGTCTTCCAGTACTTTCTACCTTAAGTGACTTAGTCAAAAGTGGTGATCGAATTATCAAAATTGAAGCAGTTCTCTCAGGGACATTAAATTTTATTTTTAATAATTATAGTGCCAAGTGTTCTTTCGCTGAGGTTGTTAAAAAGGCAAAAAAAGAGGGCTACACTGAGCCAGACCCAAGGTTAGATTTGTCTGGGGAAGATGTGATGCGTAAAATTTTAATTTTGGCCCGAGAAAGCGGTTACCAATTTGATTTTGAAGATGTAGTTGGTAATAACTTTCTTCCTGTAAATTGTCAAATTACTGAAGGAGAGGAGGATTTTTATATTAAACTTGCTGCAAATGAAGGATATTTTGCTAAACTTTATCATCAAGCCACTTCTAAATCGTGTAAATTAAGATATGTGGCAACTTTTGAAAATCAAAAATTAAAAACAGGATTATCTCAAATAGGAGAGACGCATCCTTTTTATCAGTTGGAGGGTAAAGATAATATTGTGTTGTTTTACACTGAAAGATATCCTGAGCAACCATTAGTTATCAAAGGTGCTGGTGCTGGTGCGGAGGTAACGGCTTCAGGTATTTTTGCCGATGTCATGCGTGTAACCAACTCGCAAAATTAAAATGACTAATTCAATTAAGACTTTTGCACCGGCAACGGTAGCCAATGTCGGTTGCGGTTATGACGTTCTTGGTTTTGCTTTGGAAGAATATGGTGATGAATTGACCTTAACTGAGCGAAAAGATGATCAGTTGGTTATTGAGATCATTCAAGGGGTTTCAGGAATTCCTTTAGATCCTGCTAAAAATGTTGCCTCAGTTACTATTAGGGCAATTTTAAAAGATTTGAAAATAAGCAAAGGATTTAATATTAAAATTAAAAAGAATATCGCAGCTGGAAGTGGATTAGGTTCCAGTGCATCAAGTGCTGCTGCTGCTGCATATGCAGTTAACAAAATTTTAGGAGCTCCTAAAAGTCGGAAAGAACTGATAAAATTTGCAATGGAAGGAGAGAGAATTGCTTCCACAAAAGCGCATGCTGACAACGTGGCTGCTAGCATTCTAGGTGGATTTACAGTTGTGAGGAGTTACGATCCTTTAGATGTATTCAATATACCTTATCCTGAAGATTTACGAGTAGTTATCATATTTCCACAGGTTGAGGTAAAAACAAGTGATGCAAAAAAAATATTGAAGGAAGAAGTGAAATTATCAGATGCTGTAAAACAATGGGGAAATGTCGCAGGATTAGTTTCAGGGCTGATACAACATGATTTTGAAAGAATAGGTAATTCTCTTCAAGATGTAATTGTTGAGCCTATTAGGAGTATTCTGATTCCGCTATATCGAGAAATGAAAACTATTGCATTGAGGGCTGGTGCATTGGGCTTCAGTATTTCGGGCTCAGGGCCCAGTATGTTTTGTTTTGTTCAAAAAAACTCGGATTCATCAATAATTATAGAAAGAGCAAAGGAGTTATATGGAAAAAGTGGAATTAATATAATTTCCTTTGTTTCTCGAATAAATAATGTGGGTGTGAAAACTTTAGATTAAAATGAAATTTTATTCTACAAACAATAAATCGTATCAAGTTAGTTTTGAGGAGGCTGTATTGAAAAGTTTACCACCAGATAATGGTCTATTTTATCCAACCAGTTTGCCTCAATTAGACCCTTCTTGGCTTCAAAATTTAAAAACTATTTCCCGAGTAGAAATAGGTCTTAAAGTTTCATCGCAATTCATTGGTGACGAAATACCTTATTCAAGATTGGAACAAATTATTGAAGAAACAATAGATTTCGATATTCCACTAATAAATATAAGTGATCAAATAGCTGCTTTAGAGTTATTTCATGGTCCCACCTGGGCATTTAAAGATGTAGGTGCTCGTTTTTTATCAAGATGCATGGCTTATTTTATCGAAGGGTCAAGTGAAGAGACAACCATTTTGGTAGCCACTTCTGGTGATACAGGAGGTGCGGTGGCTTCCGGCTTTTTTAATATACCAGGAATCAAAGTTAAAATTTTGTATCCTAAAGGAAAAGTTAGTAAAGTTCAAAGAATGCAATTGACTACTTGGGGAGGTAATATTAGTGCCTATGAAGTAGCTGGGACGTTTGATGATTGTCAACGTTTGGTAAAACAATCTTTTTTAGATAAGGATCTTAATGAAGTTATGAATTTATCTTCTGCTAATTCAATTAATATCGCAAGATTGATTCCGCAGTCATTTTATTATTTCTATGCCATACAGCAATCGGAATCAGACCATAATGTTATTTGCGTGCCTTCTGGTAATTACGGCAACTTAACTGCAGGACTATGGGCTTGGTCAATGGGACTGTCAATTGATAGATTTATTGCAGCCTCTAATGCGAATAGTGTGGTACCAGAGTACTTAGATACTGGAATTTATAAACCAGTGCCCTCCCTACAAACTTATGCAAATGCTATGGATGTAGGAGCACCCAGTAATTTTATAAGAATTATGGAGCTTTTTGGTAAGGATCATTGCAAAATGAAAAAACATATTTCTGGATTTAGCCTCGGTGATGATGAAATTTTGACTACCATTAGATCTTGCCGTAACATGAATAATTATGTTTTGGATCCGCATGGCGCAATCGGATATCAGGCATTGTTGAAAAATTTAAAACCAAGTGAGCAGGGGATATTTTTAGAAACTGCTCATCCGGTTAAGTTTTTAGATGTGGTGAACAAGGCGTTACAAGAGCCTGTCAATTTTGATGAAAAATTGTTAAATTTTTTTAACAGAGAGGAAGTTTATCAGAGAGCAACTGATGATTTTCCTTCGTTCAAAGAACAACTTATAAGTAAATTATCATGAAATAATTGATCTTTGATATCTAATTTAGCTCATTACAAGCTAGAATACTTCCTTTCAGGTTGTAAATATCTTTAACCCCTAATTTTCCAATTATTTGGCATGCACTGGCGCTTTGAATAACACTTCTGAAAAAAATTTTATATGTTTTTGTTTGATCTAATTTATTTATTTTTGTTTTAAAAGGGGAGTTCAATATGCTGATGCGTATTGAATTAGGAGTTATTCTAAAAAGTAGTTCATTTTTATTTCTTACATCTATCACAATTATTTTTTCATTAATTATGATTTTAAACCCTACAGCGCTTATGGTTTTATTTTCTCTTAAAAAAGGAAAACATAAGTTTTGTCTAGAAATAAATTTATCTCAAGAGTTAAGTTAATTTTTTTGATAAAAACAATATTATTTTAAAATGTTATATACGGGGGCATATCGTTTTAATTTTTACCTCTTGCCTATTTATGATAAAGTCCAATTATAATATTTGTCTGTGAGAAGGTAAGCAAAGACCGCCGGCGTATTAATTCGAAAATCTCATTTATAATCTGGTCTTTCTGCCTCCAAGACCAATATTCTATCAACTATCAAAAGAGTCTTCAATTCGTCGATTGGCTAACACAGCACCTTCTGAGCCCCAATCGAAAGTAATTTAATGATAGGACAAAGAATGGGCTTAGTTTCATGGTCATGTATCTCATCATAACTTCGAGTATATGGTCTTACCGTCACAAGAAAGCCGATTATTATAGATAAAATAAATATTATATAGCGCTAAATGTCAGCTAATATTATCTAAATTTTACAAGGTTATCGAGAATTAAGCTTTGAATTTTAGCTTAGTTTCTGGAATTTTCATCAGGAAATTTGGGTTAACGTTGTAAGAACTTTAGTTTCTTTAATGCTTCGAATGCCTCCTTTGATATTGATCAATTGATGATAACCCCTTGATTTGAGTATCGAGATGAATATCATAGAGCGATAGCCCCCAAGACAGTGGATGTGATATTCAGTCTGTTTATCCAGCAATTCTAGATATTCATTAATAAAATCTAATGGAATGTTTTTAGCACCGTTTATTTGTTCAGCGTCGAATTCTGTGGGTTTTCGGACGTCTACTATATTAAGAGACCTTTTTGCATATTGCTTTGCGAAATTTTGTGCTGAAATAGAAGTGATTGTTTCTACATCTTTACCCGCATCTACCCAAGTTTGAAATCCTCCTTCAAGGTATCCCAAAGTATTATCATATCCCACTCTTGATAGTCGGATCACGACCTCTTTTTCCATCCCTTTGCTAGCAATGAATACAATGGGCTGATTCAATTCATTTATTAAAGTACCTACCCAGGGGGCAAAACTACCTGTGATACCTATGAAAATTGCGTTAGGTATATGACCAAGAGCAAAGTCTTCTGGTTCTCTAGTATCCAGTATTAGTGCATTTTCATATTTGATAAATGATTCAAATTGATCTATACCTAATGCAATCATTCCTTGTTTCAATACCTCATCAATACTCTTAATTCCTGATTTATTAAGTAGAGCATTTTTTGCAAAATATTGAGGAGGAGGAAGAATACCGTTGGTAACTTCCTTAATAAATTCTGATTTAGTGATATCAGCTCTCAAGGCATAATTTGTCTTCTTTTGATTCCCTAAAAGATCTTGCGTTTCATTACTCATATTTTTTCCACAGGCGGATCCGGCACCATGTGCCGGATATATTATGATATCGTCAGGCAAAGGCATTATTTTGTTTTGAAGACTTTCAAACAACATTCCTGCTAAATCTTCCTTAGAAAATGAAGTCTTTATGGCCAGGTCAGGACGTCCGACATCTCCAATGAACAAAGTATCACCAGTAAATAACGAATGGGCCTTACCTTTTTCGTCCCTGAGCAAATAGCATGTACTCTCAAGGGTATGACCTGGAGTATGCAAAACTTGTAGTGTTATTTTCCCAATATGAAAGATTTGTTGATCTTTGGCCATAATAATATTATAATCTGTTTGGGCTCCAGGTCCAAATACAATTTCAGCTCCTGATTTATTTGAGAGATCTAAATGACCCGACAAAAAGTCTGCATGAAAATGAGTTTCAAAAATGTATTTAATTTCTGATTTTTCCTTTTTGACTTTTGATAAATAAGTTTCAGTTTCTCTTAATGGATCAATTATGGCTACTTCACCCCTACTTTCTATATAGTAGGCGCCTTGTGATAGACATCCTGTATATATTTGTTCGATTTTCATATCAGTGAATCAGAATAATAATTTCTTTTATATTCCTAACTTATCATTTTCTTTTTTCAAAAATTCAACTGCCGAAGTCACGTTTTTAAAAACATTATCTTCCAAGGGTCCTTTTATCAATTTTTTAATAGTAAAAATTGAGCGTATTTTTGGATGCAATTTAAGCCATAAAATTCTTACATTTTTTCCATATAACTCTGAGATTAGTAGTTTAATTCCTTTCAAACCCCGTCCATCAATGTGTTGAACAGTACTTAAGTCTATTAACAATGTCGGTCTCATGAAATTTGAAATTATTATTTTCTGTATTATTTGCTTCTTAATAGATTCGGTATTGAAGGTAAATATTGGCGTATCAATTTTAAAAACATAAAGGTTTTGATGTATGCTAGAAATACTAATATTAGAAGTATTGGGTAATACTTCTTCTGTTTTGGCAAAAGTCTGGTGGTGAACTTGAGGAAAAAATAATTTATTGGTGAGCAGAAGCACATATAATACCATACCAGAAAAGATTCCCGATATCATCCCGAAGAATAAAGTAATGAAAAAGGTAAGGACAAATAAAAAGAAATCAGTGGAATTAGTTTTCCATAATTTATAGGGATATTTAAAATCAATTAAACCTTTTAAGGCAACCAAAATGATGGCAGCTAAAACCGTGTAAGGGAGTAATTCAAAAATATCTGTAAAAAAAAGTAAGGTTGCTGCGATCAAGCTGGCACTAATGAATCCTGAAAAAGGTGTTTGAGCACCTGCTGTGTGATTAACTGCAGATCTTCCAAATCCACCTGTCACAGGGAAGCTCATAAAAAAAGAACCCATAAAATTCGCACTACCCAGTGCGACCAGTTCCGTATTTGCATTGAGTGTGTAATCCCTTGATTGCGTACCAATTTTTTTACTTACAGAAAATGATTCGATAAACGAAATCACTGCTAAAGTCGATGCTAAGGGGAGCAATGAGCTTATTTTTTCCAAATTCAAATTAGGAATATTAAAGCTTGGTAAGCCCTTGGAGATTTCTCCAATAATTTTCAAATTTGAAATATGTAGCTCAAAATAATCCACCAGTACAATAGAAGAAAGAACGATAATCAAATTACCAGGCATTTTTGGGATCCATTTTTTAAAAGCAAATAGTGAAACAATAGATACTAAACCTATTAGGGCAGTCAATAAATCAGTTTGAATTATGTTATGGAATACACTTTTCGATAAAACAGTCAGATTGCCTTTATCCATTTGTATTCCGAGTAAAGGTCCTAATTGGTTTAAACCTATTAAAATAGCTGCTGCCGAGGTAAATCCGCTGATTATAGGTTTTGATAAGAGCTGGGTTATAAATCCCATTTTCATAAAACCAAGTAAAGCTTGTATTATACCCACCAGCATTGATAAAATGATAGCTAATTCAATGTATTCTTTAGATCCAATGGAAGCTAACAATACTAAACTGCTCCCAATAAGGAGGGAGTCCATCGCTGTTGGACCAACGGAAAGTCTATTGGAAGATCCAAAGAAGGCGTATATAACTTGCGGAACAATCGAAGCATATAAGCCATAAATAACTGGAAGACCAGCAATTAAAGCATAAGCCATACTTTGAGGGATTAATAAAACACCCACTGTAAGCCCAGCAAAAAAATCTCCCTTTAATTTATTCCTGGAATAATTTTGGACCCAACTTAACGGTTTTAATATGGCCATTTATGAGAGGATGAGCATGATTAGCTAAAATTTTCATTGCTAAGTTAATTATTGTTGTGGATTAGAGCTGATGCATGAGTTATTTTTCCGGTTTTAAACTTGATTATTATCAGAATATGATTTTGTAATCGAAGTACTGGAACTCAGTCTTAAAATACGAGATCTCCCAATCTTTATCGGTGCGATATGATTTTCTTTATAATGGTAATGTGATGGGTAAATGGTCTGTGAGTTTAACATTTTCGACAAGGGCGTAATTGGGAGGATGAAAAACCAATGATCCCAAAAATTCTATAATAATCTCATAAAAATAATAAATCCATTATTAAGTAGTTGAATGACTGTTTTTTTGGGGTCGTAACTAGCTCTTATGGCTTGAGCCTGCTTGCCTCCTCGTAAAACTACAGAATTTGGGGGCCGTTAATTTTGTACCTTTATATAATGGTTTAAAAGGCACACTTAGCATATAGAGAAAACTCATTATTATTTGAGTCGGATTCTTTTCTGTTAGCTTGTCTTTTTCAAATTGTAGTGCAGATATGGTATCTGGGATATTTGATAATTAATATCATTTTCTTTCCGTCCAGTTTCAGTTAAAATTGAGGATAAAATTTAAAATTACATTGTTGAGTATTGTTTGTTTCTATTCTGTCATCAGCAAAACAAAATATTCCATTCTTGGTATACGAAAGAATTTTAATTCGACGCCAAGTATTAAAACCACCCGCCCTTTTGATTGTCTTTTTGATTATATTTTGGCCTTTAAATCCTTTATGTTCATATATGGATCGCTACTTTTTCTTTTATGTACATTCTGATAACTCAAAAAAAAATCAATTAAGGGTTAATATGTATATAGCTAAAAGTAGTTGCTTTTTGGAATGACCATTACATTTTCAATTTAATTAAAAATAATGATTTCTTTTGGATTAAGAGTCATTTGAATGGGATCTCTCGGTCGATATGTTTTATTATGATCATATACCATCAATTCCAGGTTTTGATTAATAAAAATTAATAATTTATGATTTTCTCCATTGAATATGACTTCTTTTACATAACCTTTGATTGCTCCTTTGGAGGTGATTTCTACATTTTCAATCCAAATTCCAGTAGGTTTTTTGATATTTAACAACTTATTACTTTGATGTACGTTGAGAAGGTTTATTATACCAAAAAGCCGCGCAATTTGAGGATTTTTTGGATTTTGGTAAACCTCACTAGGAGTCCCTTTTTGAGCTATTGTTCCTTTTTGTAATACCCATATCTCATCAGCAATTTCTATGGCATCTCGGGTATCATGAGTTACCAAAATTACAGTTGTATCTGTTTTTTTTGCTAATAATTTGGTCTCTATCAACAGGCCTTGCTTGGTCAAGGGATCCAAATTGCTGAAAGGTTCATCCATTAAAATAACTTTTGGTTCGCTGGCTAACGCTCGCGCAAAAGCAACTCGTTGTTTTTGTCCTCCGGACAACTCTCCTGGATGTTGTGGTCTCAGCGACTCCAAATCACAAATTTCAATGAGTCGTTTGATTCTATTTTTTTTATAAAAATCGTCATAACCAAGTAAAGCATAGTTAAGGTTTTCCTCTACTGACATATTTGGCTTAAGAGCAAAATCTTGAAAAACTAATTTGATTTCCTCATGCCCTGCTATTAGTTTGTCTTTGGGTCCTTGAAGTTTTTTAGAATTTAAATAAATAGATCCGGTATCTGCAGGAATTAGTCCTGCTATTATTTTTAAGAGGGTTGTTTTTCCTGAACCGGTTATTCCTACCAAAGATATGAGATCACCTTTTTTAATAGTTCCAGAGATGTGGTTGAGAACTTTTTTTTGATCAAATGCTTTGGTGATGTTTTTTATATGAATCAACTTGTAGAATGGTTATTTGGATAATTTGTGCTGTAATACTTGAAAAAATACTCGAATAGAAAAATGCATGATTTACATATAGCTAACTATTTGAACTTTGATTTTGCTACTTATATTTACTAGATTCAGGATAGGCCCTCATTTTTTTATCATTTAATATTAAAAGAATCTGACTTAAAATAGTAGTATATTTTTAAAGAAAAAAAATCACACCCAGAAGACCAAAAAGACCTAAAACTATGGTGTAAGGGAGTGCCATCCAAATCATTTTAACATACGATAACCTGATGGCTGGAGCAAGAGCTGAGGTTAATAAAAATAGAAATGCGGCTTGCCCATTGGGTGTCGCCACGCTAGGTAAGTTGGTTCCAGTATTAATTGCGATGGCCAAAGTTTCAAATTCTTTCCTATTGATCAAACCTGAATCAAAGGCAGCCTTGACTTCATTGATATAAACTGTGGCTACAAAAACGTTATCGCTGATCATAGACAAGACACCATTGGCGGTGTAGAATAAAGCAGGTTGCATAGATTTGTCTTGCTCTAAAACATATTGTATGATAGGTTTGAATAAGTGTAAGTCATGAATCATGCCCACAATTACGAAAAAAACCGCTAAAAGCGCGGTAAAGGGTAAAGCCTCTTCAAATGCATGGCCTATGCGGTGTTCATCCGTAATTCCTGTTAAAGCAGTTTGAAGTACAATGATGGTCAGACCTATTAGGCCCACAGGTGCAAGATGAAGGGCTAATGCAACAATTAAAAATACTGCAGAAACACCTTGAATCACAAGTTCGTATCTTTCCTCTTTCGATCTTTTATTATCTTCATCTACTAAAAAACCTTCAATAATAGCTTTAGCCAATTTTGGTAATCTCGTTCCGAAACCAAACATTCCGCTTAATTCCAATAATACACAACTTAGTAGACCTGCAATTAAAACTGGTATTGTAATGGGTGCCATTGCATAAAAAAAATCCATGAAATCCCAGCCCAATTTGTCACCGATTAATAAATTTTGGGGTTCTCCAACAATTGTACAAACACCTCCTAAAGCTGTTCCAACAGCCCCATGAATTACTAAACTTCTCAAAAAGCTTCTAAATTGCTCTAATGTTTCGCCGCTTAATTCTTCCTGATCGAGAATACCACTTTCATTGTAATCACTTGGACTTGAATGAACTTTATGATACACCTCATAAAATCCAACGAAAACACTAATCAGCACTGCAGTAACCGTGAGAGCATCTAAAAAAGCACTCAAAAAAGCGGAAATAAAGCAAAAAAGAATTGACAGGACAATTTTAGAGCGTACTTTTATAAAAATTTTACCAAAAATGAACATTAATAAAGGTTTCATAAAATAGATTCCAGCAACCATAAAAACTAATAAAAGAACAACTTCCAAGTTTCCGTCGATTTCATGAAATACCGTCTCTGGACTGGTCATTTTCATTAGCACGACTTCGAAAGCAATTAATCCTCCAGATTGAAGTGGATAGCATTTTAGAGCCATCGCTAAGCTCAATATAAATTGACCAATTATTAGCCAGCCAGTAGCTGTAGGTCCAATGATCATGAGTAAAAATGGGTTCAGTACTAAAAAGGCTAAAATGGTTTTTTTATACCAATGAGGTGAGTTTCCTAAAAATGAATTATATAGCTCCATATGAAATTGTTTTTGTACAGAAATGCATGACGGATATGTAACTAAAGATGTTTTCTTATCAACCTTAGGAGAGCAATATATATAGCTAAAAAAGAAAAAGCAAAATGTGCCCTCAGCAAATAGTCGCTAAAAAAATTAAATTAATCAAATGGATTAGTTTAAAAATTAGATTTTATTGATTCTATTGAACTTATTATCTTAATTCATGAAGCACTATTAAATTTAATACTGAATATTTGAGTTTTTTACCTTATCCCGATAACTTGTTCCTTTAAATTGTCGTATTTTTATGATATTGAGTAGGCTGAAGTAATCTTTTGGAACTAAAATTTCTACTGGACGCTTCCAAGCAGTATTAGTAATATTATTTAAAAAGCCTTGATCAACGTACTTGAACAACCTAAATAATATCGCATAGCAATGTTATTTAATTCCATAACCAGTAAGAGTTTTTATTCCGAATAACGAGCATTTTGGATCTGCAAGAACTGCCATGTTCAGTAATGATTGGTTATTTAATAAGAAGGTGGAAACATATTTCTTGTATAAAATAATTCCTATAGGTGCTTGATTTGGTCCTAATTTATAGTCCGGCAGGTGTTATTCTGACAATTCTCACTTTTGTCATTTTCTGGATTTAATAATTGGTCATTATGGTAACAAGGACAGTAAAATGCTGACTTACCTTGCCGAATTTATTTATTTAACGGGCACAAACCCAAATCTTCGGTTATTGGCTGCCATGTTGGCTCAACTATATCTCGATGCTTTTGGCCACAATCCATAGATTGGTTCCATTGATAGATAAACTAACAATTGAGGCATATATAGATATCGTCTTTGGTATAGCAAACTTTTCAAGTTAACCTCACGGTGAAATGTAATTTATTATTTGAATAAAAGTGATGTATCTTCATCCATGATGATTGTATAAAAAGGAGCCAAGGGCTGTTATATTGGTTGTGTGATCATTGAATTAATCTTTATTGACAAGAAAACGCAATTACTTATTTATTTTAGCAGCATTGAGTGTAATATTTTTGAAAACAATTTCATTCGGCTAGATCAAATCCTTGGCAATGATGTGCAAGGTATAAGCTTTCATATCCTTTTTCGATGTTCAAGGGTACAAATGATACGATTGGTCTTCATTATAACAAACAAATTTTTCACTTGAATTTATAGTAATAGATTTCTATTAGAACTTTTGGCAGAACAATAGGAAAAACAAATAAATTTTCCGCTGAAGTCAAATTTGATGATTTGAATACTCCTTTAATAGGGGATCATTGTATGATCGGATGATAAGGGGTAGGGTAAAAAAACAAAAAGTTGATAATATGTTTTTTGAAAAATATTATCATTATTTGAACTTCTCTTCTAAGCATTATGGTTCATAATAAAATTAATTTAATTTAATTTGATTTTTTCCCTAACGTAGTGGTTGAATTCACCAAATAACTTGGGTAAATGGGTTTTTAGTAGATAACAGAAAAGATTTATAGTATTTGAGCAAGTCATCTTTTATAGATTTTGATAACGTATTGTTTTAAAACTCAAAAAGAGTAAACTTATACTCGTTCAATGACTATTGAACTAGCACCACCACCGCCATTGCAAATGGCTGCACAACCAATAGTGGCATTTTTATATTGTAAAATATTTTGTAATGTAGTGACAATTCTGGCTCCTGAGGCACCGAGAGGATGACCCAATGAAACGGCACCACCATGTATATTTATTTTATTAATACCGATATTCAATATTTTATTAAAAGCGAGAGGAACGACTGAAAAAGCCTCATTGACTTCGAAATAGTCCACATCCGTTAGAGCTAACTTAGCCAAACTTAATGCTTTTGGAGCAGCGTGGGTTGGTGCAGTAGTAAACCATGCTGGCTCATGTGCAGTGTCAGCAAAAGATAAAATTCTTGCCAATGGGTTTAAATTATATTTTCTGATTGCATTAGCGCTTGCCAAAATCAAAGCTGCAGCACCATCATTTATTTTCGATGCATTCGCCGCAGTTACAGTACCTTTTTTTGAAAATGCAGCATGCAATTGAGGTATTTTTTCAAACTTCACATTTTTATGCTCTTCATCTTCAATTATGAGTATGGGTTTGCCTTTTCTTGTTGGTACCGGAACCCCAACTATTTCACTAGCGAAGACTCCATTTTTGGAATTTAGAGAGGTGTTTTGGTAAGATCGAATAGCATAGGCATCTTGTTCTTCCCTAGTAATACCGTACTTTTCTGCCGTTTGATCAGCAAAAAATCCCATTGCAATCCCCTCATATGGGTCTTGCAAACCATCTTTATGTAACCCATCAATCAAGGTTTCATTACCATATTTATAACCAAATCGGGCTTTGGGGATGTAATAAGGTATGGCGGACATATTTTCCATACCTCCTGCAACCAAAAGATCTCCTCGACCGAGCATTATACTTTCGGCTGCGAACATGATTGATTTTGCACCAGATGAACAGACTTTATTAACTGTTGTGCTTGGGGCGGTATTTGGGATCCCCGCCGCTAGGGCAGCTTGGCGAGCTGGTGATTGTCCCAAATTAGCCGAGCATACATTTCCCATAAAAACTTCATCGATATTTTTTGGATCAACTTTTCCTTTTTCCAATGCTCCCTTAATCGCTGCGGCACCTAATTCAATCG
>CACLDR010000034.1 GCA_902605755.1 uncultured Marinoscillum sp.
CTTAAACCGGAGATGATCATCAATAGTCAATAATGAATCGACTAAAATATAATCATTAGAAACCTTCAGTTGAATTGCTGCAGCATCAGCATACCCTGCCAATTTCATCTCCACTTCAGCTATCTCATTTTCTGAGTCGTAATAAAAAGGTAATTGCATTTCCCCATTAATCATCATAGCATTTTCCTCCCAAGTATAAACTGAAGTATCCATTTTGAAAATCATATCTAAGAAAGGACTTTCTTCAAAAGTGCCTTGTCCATAACTAGGTATAATTAATCCCATTAATAAAATACCAAACAGAATATGTTTATTAGCCTTTATTACCAAAAACAAAAAATACAACTTCTGCCTTTTATACATCTAAAATTAGGGGTTTTACTATTGTAAATATAATCTCATTCGAGAATCACAATCAAAAATCTAGATCAAATTAAAACTATAAAATTTATACAATTTTCAATTTCATAGTATTTATCTCACAACTTATAATTTTTAGTATAATATCTGCAAACCCTGGTAAGAGGACAAATTTGACACTTTGGTTTTCGAGACAAACAAGTATATCTCCCATGTAAAATAAGCCAATGATGAGCTTTATGAATATAATCATCAGGTATGTACTTAACCAACTGCCGCTCTACCTCTAAAGGAGTTTTAGCCTTGAGCGTAACCAAGCCCAGCCGCTTAGAAACACGGAAAACATGTGTATCAACCGCCATAGCTGGTTGTTTATCCAGAACAGATACAATCACATTTGCCGTTTTCCTGCCCACCCCCGGCATTCGTTGTAAGTCATCTATGTTTAATGGTACTTCCTCACCAAAATCTGTAACTAACATATTACTAAGACCAAGTAAGTGTTTGGTTTTATTTCGGGGATACGAAATACTTCGGATGTAAGGGAAAAGAACATCAAAATTTGATGCCGCCATTACCGAGGCCGTTGGAAAATTCTCAAATAAACTTTTCGTTACAATATTAACGCGTTTATCAGTACATTGAGCACTTAAAACAACAGCAATCAATAATTCAAAGGGATTTCTATATTTTAACTCTGTCCTTGCCTCCGGCTGATTTTGTGAAAAATAAGAGATAAAAAATTGATACCTTTCTTTTTTAGTCATTCTTAAAAATATTAGAGTTTACAGTACAAAAAGTTCCCTTTCCAAAATTAGGTAGACTCAAAATTTCTGTTTTTAAAAAATGCCAAATTTTTTTCAATTGATCTATAGCTAGATTAAAGTCTAAAATGATCCAATTTTAAGCTCAATGATTCAAATTTCAATACTCTCTCATATAATGAACCATCTCTATTTCTTAACATTTGTATTTGTGTTCTTAATTTACTTGATGACTCTTTATTATGTATTTAGTAGGTCATAAATTGTAAAGTTTGAGGTCAAAAGAACTGGTATTTTGCTTCCATTTTTTTCTTAAGTTAATTAAAGCATACCTCATTCTTCCTAGTGCAGTATTTATACTGACATCTGTAGCTACTGCTATCTCTTGAAAGCTCATTTGCATGAAGTGCCGCATGACCAATACTTCACGCTGTAAATCTGGAAGGCCCTCAATATGTGTTTTGAGCAATTCGTGGGTATCTTGTTTAATCTGAATGTCCTCTGTGGAGGTCTCTGAAAATGCTAGCGTATTGAAAACATTACTCCCATCTTCAGTCACAATTAAAGGAGACCTTTTTTTCTTTCTGAATTGATCAATGGCCATATTATGTGCTATCCTTAAGATCCAAGGGAGAAACTTTCCCTCATCGTTATAACGGCCTGATTTAATCATTGTAACGGCCTTTATAAATACTTCTTGAAGTATATCTTCTGCAAGGAAGCTATCTTTAACAATTAAATAGATGGTGGTGTAAACCCTTTCCTTATGACGATTCAACAGCATACTAAAGGCCTGATCGTCACCTTTGGCATAGTGAGACAGCAAATGACTGTCACTCATTTCTACATTTTTCATTATTATTAACGATTAGTGAAAGTAGAAGTCTATACCAAATTTTGTTGTTTTCGTGAAAAAAATATTTAATTACTACTGCAAGTATATAGAATTTTAGTTTGCTACCAAAAATCCAGTACAATATCTATTTTTGCAGTCAAATCAATTTCTTTGGGCATAGCCCACCACGAACGAATGTCAATAGAACAAAAATTAGAACTTCTCGACGCCAAAAAACACATCATCATCAAAGGAGCACGTGTTAATAATTTGAAAAATTTAGACATTGCTATTCCTCGGAATAAAATAGTCGTCATCACCGGACTATCTGGATCTGGAAAATCGAGTCTAGCTTTTGATACGCTTTTTGCTGAAGGTCAACGGAAATATGTTGAAAGTTTAAGCGCCTATGCTAGGCAGTTTCTTGGGCGTATCGAGAAACCAGAGGTGGATTATATTAAAGGTATTTCTCCTGCGATCGCTATTGAGCAAAAAGTAAATACCCGAAATGCAAGATCTACAGTCGGCACTACGACCGAAATCTATGACTATCTCAAACTATTGTATGCCAGAATAGGCAAAATATATTCACCAAAATCAGGTAATGAGGTAAAAAAAGATACAGTAACCGATGTTGTCGATTATATTTTATCCCAACCTGAAAATCTGAAAATAATCATCTCGGCACCTCTCAATATTCATAATAAAAGAACATTAGAAGATGAGTTAAAAATATTGCTAAGCAAAGGCTACACCCGTATTATTTGTGACCAAAAAATGTCACTCATTGAAGACTTATCATTTGAAAAATTTAAAAATAAATCCTTAGACATTTTAATAGATAGAGTCATCAGTAAAAAAGATGAAGAAGCCATGTTCAGACTCAGTGACTCCATTCAAACAGCCTTTTTTGAAGGAGAAGGAGTTTGCAATATCGAAGTTATAGGGATAGAAAAAGTTAAATTTTCCAATCGACTAGAACTGGACGGGATATCATTTGAGCCTCCTACAGTAAATTTATTTAGCTTCAATAATCCTTATGGGGCCTGCAGAAAATGCGAAGGATTTGGAATGATTTTGGGTATCGATCCAGAACGCGTAATTCCTGACAAAAATCTATCTGTTTTTGAAAACGCCTTGGTTCCTTGGCGTGGTGAAACAATGAAAAAATGGGTTGAACCCTTACTTAAACATGGTATTAAATTTGATTTCCCCATTCATAGACCCATTAATGAACTGACCTCAGCACAATATCAGTTATTGTGGGATGGTAATGAATATTTCAAAGGTTTAAATGCCTTTTTCTCTTTTTTAGCATCCAAACCTCATAAAATTCAATATCGAGTTATGCTTTCTCGCTACAGAGGGAAAACTATATGCCCCGATTGCAAAGGAACCCGCATTAGAAAAGATGCTCATTATGTGAAAATAGGAGGTATATCTATAACTGAAATGGTATTGATCCCCGTTACTGATTTGATCCCTAAACTCCAAGAAATGAATTTATCTGATCATGATACCAAAATCAGTCAGCGATTACTTACCGAAATATTAAATAGGCTCAATTATCTTGAACAAGTGGGCTTAGGCTACCTCACGCTTAACAGGCTTACCTCAAGCCTGTCGGGGGGAGAATTTCAGAGAATCAA
This sequence comes from uncultured Marinoscillum sp., assembly GCA_902605755.1. Taxonomy (GTDB): domain Bacteria; phylum Bacteroidota; class Bacteroidia; order Cytophagales; family Cyclobacteriaceae; genus UBA4465. Next base: position 3,609 of record CACLDR010000034.1, read on the forward strand.
ACTTTCCACCTCACTTGGAAGTGCCTTGGTTGGAGCCATGTATATCCTTGATGAGCCCAGCATTGGACTGCATCCAAGAGATACAGATAAATTGATAGAAGTATTGATTAGTTTAAAAAATCTTGGAAATACCGTTATAGTAGTAGAACATGAAGAAAAAATAATGTTGGCGGCAGATCAGCTCATTGACATTGGACCCGGTGCAGGAAGTCATGGGGGAAATCTTATTTTTCAAGGTCATTACAAAGACGTAAAAAAACACCATGAATCCTCTTTGACACTCGATTATTTGCTTAAAAAAGAACAAATTGCTCTGCCAAGCCAAAGAAGAAGTTGGAATCAATCTATTCTCGTCAAGAAAGCCAAAGAGAACAATCTAAAAAATGTTACTGTCGAGTTTCCCTTAGGGGTAATGACCGTAGTCACAGGTGTAAGTGGATCTGGAAAGTCAACATTGATTAAAAAAATTCTTTATCCCTCTCTTGGGAAAATCCTCGGGTTAAATACTGGAGCTACTGGTAAGTTTGATGGACTGGATGGAGATTATAAAGTAGTAAATCACATAGAGTTTATAGATCAAAACCCTATTGGAAAAAGCTCCAGATCTAATCCCGTCACTTATGTAAAAGCCTATGATCATATAAGACTGCTATTTTCTGAGCAACCAAGCTCCAAAAAAAACCAATTCAAACCTGCCTTCTTTTCATTTAATGTGGTTGGAGGTCGATGTGACACTTGCGAAGGGGAGGGTACCGTAAAAATAGAAATGCAATTCATGGCAGATCTACTTTTAACCTGTGAAACCTGTGGAGGCCAAAGGTTTAAAAAAGAAATTCTTGAAGTTCGTTATCAAAATAAAAACATCAATGAAATTTTAAATCTAACGGTATCGGAGGCGCTGATTTTTTTCTCAGATAAAAAAAATATCTGCGATAAAATTAAACCTCTGGATGATGTCGGACTGGGTTATGTAAAATTGGGTCAATCATCAAGCTCTCTTAGTGGAGGAGAGGCCCAGCGAGTCAAACTGGCCTCATTCCTAAGTAAAAAAGGGGGGAATAAAAATGATCATACGTTATTTTTGTTTGATGAGCCCACTACTGGCTTACATTTTTACGACATCAAAAAATTGCTTAATTCAATCAATGCATTAATAAACGAAAGAAATTCGGCAGTGCTTATAGAGCACAATATAGAGGTCATAAAAAATGCAGATTGGATCATTGATTTGGGACCCGAGGGTGGTGAGAATGGAGGATTTATTAATTTTGCAGGACTTCCTGAAGATATGATTAAATTGAGGAATCTAAATTATACTGCTCGTTATTTGAAGGAAAAAATATAAAAATGAGAAAAAAAATTGCTGCTGGAAATTGGAAAATGAATACCAATCCCGAGGATGGATTAAAACTTGCCTCCCAGGTGGTTCAAATGGCTCAAGATGAATCCATTTCAGACACGACCATTATAATGTCTGTGCCTTACACACACATAGAAAGAATTAAAAAAATAATACCCCCAACGAAAAATATATTAATTGCTGCTCAAAATTGCCATCAAGAGGTATCAGGTGCTTACACTGGTGAAATTTCTGCTCCCATGCTTCAATACTTAGGAGTAGATTGTGTGATATTAGGCCACAGCGAACGCAGGGAATACAATAAAGAAACCTATGCTGAACTCAAAACTAAAACGCGAATCGTACTAAAACATCAAATGACTCCCATTTTTTGTTGTGGAGAAAAACTAGCTACAAGAGAAGAAAGTGCCCACTTCGATCTTGTAAAAGAGCAATTATCTTCCAGCCTATTTGAATTTAATGCTATTGAATTCGCTCAACTGATCATTGCCTATGAGCCTGTTTGGGCAATCGGAACAGGCGTCACTGCGTCAAGCGAGGAAGTACAAGAAATGCATCATTTCATTCGTTACACAATCGCAAAAAAATACGGTGAAAGTGTCGCCAAACAGATCCCTATATTGTACGGAGGAAGTGTCAAGCCAGAGAATGCCCAGACGCTTTTTTCATGCCCTGATGTTGATGGTGGGTTGATCGGTGGTGCGAGTTTAGATGCTAAGGGGTTTATTGACATCGCTAAGTCATTCTAAAATGTGGCTCTTAGTTACTGCGATACATCTCTTTTATACTCCTAATCAATCTTTGGTTTGTCAAGTTTACGGGAGCGTATATGAAGTAAATGACCCTTATCTTGCAGATTTAATTATCTTTGAGGAGTTATCAGAGGTTACAGCCGATCTCCTCGTTTACGAACAGCAAAATCGTCTTTACGCAAATAAACCTGGAATGTGGTATTTTGAAGATAAAAAAGATTTCGCCCGTTTCAAAATCTACTTTACCCCTAATAAAAGTGAAGCTGACTTTATCGTCTATTTCACGGAATTTGAATCTTTTGCGGGGTGCTCAAGATGAATTATAAAGGTGTTCATTTTAATTGTGAACCTTCCTTAAATGACTTTTTGGTTGCAGAATTATCTTTGTTGAACTATAATTCTTTTGAGGAACATCAAACCGGTTTTAGTGCCTATTGTGAAGAAGTTAATTTTAACCAATCTATCCTAAATAGCCTTGTAAAGAAGTATCAACAATCAGGTACCATTTCCTACACGACTGAAGCCATCGCACGTATTAATTGGAATACAGATTGGGAAAAGAATTATGATCCCGTAATTATCGCTGATAAAATCATAATCCGTGCTAAGTTTCATGAACCAGAAGATGATTATAAACATCAAATTGTGATACATCCCAAAATGTGTTTTGGTACTGGGCACCATGCCACCACCGCATTGGTACTTGAAGTACAATTATCAATCAATCATCATCAAAAAAAAATTTATGACTTTGGTACAGGAACTGGAATCTTATCCATTTTAGCCCATCAACTGGGCGCCTCCCAAATAATTGCTACAGACGTTGATGATTGGTGTATTGAAAATGCCAAAGCAAACCTTAATCTCAATGAATGCTCGGGGAAAGTTTTCAAAGGTGTAGTTCGCAATTTAGCCCTAAAAGAACAAGCAGATATTATCATTGCCAATATAAATAAAAACGTACTTTTGAGTGAGATAACAGAATATGCACGTCTGCTTACCTCAGATGGCATTTTAATCATAAGTGGCTTTTATGAAAAAGATGTTCCTGAAGTTTGTACTCAAGCCGAAAAACTAGGCCTCCAACAAATTCAGCAAAAATGTAAGGATCTTTGGGTAGTCATCGTTTTAAGGAAAAGAAGGTGATATAGTGAGTGATTTATTTAGATTTAAGTAATGAAAAATATCTTTTTCGCTTTTCCCATCTTATTTTTTACATGGAAGTTACCAGCGCAAAGTTTCTCAAATGATCCTGAAACATTTGAACAAGAAGTACTTGAATTTCTCGAAACCACAAATACCAAAAGATCGTTAAAAATAATAGATTCCTTTGACGAATCATGGAGGGAACAATTTAATCAAGGGCAAAAAGAGATGCTCATTGCGATCTCAAAAGGAATGGGGGGGAAACGCTTTGGTAAGGCCAATTACATCTTATTATTTGAATTCATTACAGGTCTACCTTTAATACAAAAACTTCCTACCACACAGATTGATGATATTTTAGCGATATCGCTTTCTTCCTTAGAAACGCTAAGCTCACAAGAATATACAAATTTTCAAAAGGGCCTTAACGGATTTATCAAAAATCAAAATCTTTACAGGAGTAAATTTTTCATATCTAAAACTATAAATCCCATTTACTCTTTTGATTACCTAGAAGAAGCGCCAAAACTTAGTGAAAATTATATTTTAGAAACCTCTCAACCAACAGAACCCCCCAAAAATGATGTTTGGCCCAGTGATGAGGAGAGTTGGGACGATGATACAAATGATGATTGGCTTAGTGATGAGGGGAGTTGGGACGATGAAAGAGATAATAATCTGGCCCAAATCAATATTGATCCTACTCCAAAAAGAACAGCTACTTACAGTTATGAAATAGATTATATTGCTCTAAAAAAGGCCAAATACCGCCCTGCAATTATTTCCGGACCCCTCCTCCATTTGAATCAATCATCATTTATTCTTTCCTCCCCTTTTGATTCTTTAAAGATTAATAACGTAATTGGAAATCATGTCTTTAAAGATCGCCGATTTGCAGGATCTTCAGCTACTGTAGATTGGCCAAAAAAATATAAAGAAATGATCGGTGCCAAAATAAAGTTGGGAGACTTTAATTTTCGAGTAGATCAAGGAGATTTTTGGACGCCTAATGCCACACTAATTTTTCCAGATCTTTTCCCTGATTCCATACCAGGAATATTCAAGTACAACCCCAAAAAAAGTATTCAACAAAATGCAAAAAATTCACTTGAATTTACATCATATGAAAACAATATAAACCTCACTCTTTTTGATGGAAAAGTTCAATATAAGGGTGGTATTCAACTCAGAGGAAATGAGCTCATTGGAACAGCAATTAATAAGGCTCGGGGTGAGTTAATTATTCTTGATGGAAATGGTAGAAAAGCCATCATAAAGTCAGAAAAATTTGACTTTAAAGATTCTGTTGTTTTGGCTCATAATAGTGAAATTTCGATTATTATGAATTCCGACTCAATTTTTCATCCAGGCATCGCCATGCGTTATAATGGAAGAAAAAACCAACTAATCGTTTGGCGAGAAAAAAAATATGATGTCACACCCTTTTATGACTCCTATCACGATATACTAATAAGTACTGACCAATTAATCTGGTCAATGAATTATGACTCTATTAATTTTAAAATGGCCAATGGTGCTGGAATTTTACCTGCAACTTTTGAGTCCTCTGACTTTTTTAACTTAAATCGATATCAAGGTCTTAACGGGCCTTATAGTTTTCATCCTATCGGCCTCTCAGTTTTTTATGCCCAAAAATATGGAATAACAGAATTCAACGAATTCGAGCTAAGCAGTGAATATGATCTCGATATTCGGCTCGTCAAAGGTGCCATGAAAATATTAAGTATTTACGGATTTGCAATCTACAATACCAAAACGGGTCATGTGAAATTATTACCACGGGCTTTCCTTTATTACCAAGCTGCTGCAAAAAGAAGGGACTTTGATAATGTTTTTATTTCATCTAAAATGGCCAAAGGATTCAATGCTTCATTCAATCTAGATTCCATGTATTTGAATATAAATGGCGTTAAAAAGTTTTGGGTAACTGCTGATTACAAAGGCTCTATTACACCCGATAATGGGAAAATTTCAATGAAAGAGAATCGTGAAATTATATTCAATGGTGGGGTTACCTTAGGCCAATTTGATTATCAAGGACGTAATTTTCAATTTGATTATGACAAATTTCTAATAAACTTGAACCACATTGATTCCGTTGATTTGAGATTATCTAATTCCGATGGCTCTTACGGTGCTCTTTCAAATCACATTGAGCAAACAAGCGGAATCGTATATCTAAATATGCCAAATAATCGATCTGGGCGAGAAAAAAGTGATCAATACCCTTACTTTGTCTCCAATACCAGTGGCTTAGTATTTTTTAACCAACCTGAAATACTCAATGGCGCTTATGATTCATCAATTGTATTCATCGTAAGCCCTAAAAAGTTTGATGATATTGATAGTGATAGTACTGAAAATTTAATTTTTCCAGGTTCATTTAACTCCGGAGGGATTTTTCCAGTTTTCGAGGATTCGTTAATTATTATGGAAGATCAATCATTGGGATTTAATCATGAAATTCCAAAAGAAGGCTATAATCTATATGGAACCCCCGCCAAAACTTATGAAACCATCAGGCTAAGTAACAATGGAATTCGAGGAACTGGAAAAATTGACTTTATACATAGCCATCTTTTTTCCGATGATTTTATTTATTATTCTGATTCTGTTACTACTGATGGATACAAAGGGTATATTGACCCCGGCCAGGTAAAATCTTTAAACTTCCCTCAGGCTGATCTTGGAAATTTTAGAATGAGTTGGTATCCAAGAAAAGATAGTATGTATCTAATTACCATTGGTGAACCCTTTAATTTTTATTCGAAATCGGCCCAATTAGTCGGTAGCGTTAACCTAACACAAGCGGGTGTTTACGGGGCTGGTCGTTTTTTTACGCGTGGTTCAATTACAGAATCCAAACAAATGACATTCGAAGAAAAAAAATTTGAGGCTCGGAACAGTAAATTTAAAATCCTTTCAGATCAAATTGATCAGCCTGCCATGGTTGGGGAGAATACTTATGTGAAATTTAATCTTGAAAAAAATATAGCTGCCATAAATACCGAACATGCTCGTGATGCTGCTTTTACTTTTCCCTATGCTGCTATGAAAACATCCATTGTCAATGCAAACTGGTTTTTGGAAGATTCAATAGTAACGATGAAAAAACCAGATAATGTTGATTTAATAGATTCTTATTTTTATTCCACACGTCCTGATCTAGATTCATTAGTCTTTAATGGAACAAATGCCATTTACGATATTAAGACATCAGAATTAATCGTTCAAGGTATTCCCTACATACTCGTAGCCGATGCGAAAATCGTTCCTGAAAATAATGAAACAATAATAAAATTTAATTCACAATTAGAAACTTTTCAAAATGCAAAAATCATCTTTGAATCGACCGAATTATATCACTTTCTCACAGATGCTACTGTAAATATCATTTCGAAAAATAATTTCAACGCAAAAGCCAATTATGTAGCCTCTACAAAAGGTGATACAAGCAAAATTCAAATGTATGATTTAAGTGTTAAAAAACGCTACTTTACTAAGGATACGACAGAAAAAAATACAGAAATACGCCGATTTAGTCGTAAAAAAAATTCAGAAACTCAAGAATTGAAATACTATACTCAAGCTACGGGGATAACTAAGAGCGGAGACATTGAAATTGCCCCAGGATTTGCCTACAAAGGCAAGGTAACTCTCAAAACATATAAACAAGCTCTAGAATTAGATGGATTTATTCAACCTGAATTTACTAATAAACCTGGCTATAACCTTTGGGTTACTTATAAGCAAGATGAAGAAGTTGCTGAAATAGTATTTAACCTCGATAAAGAAACTTTTGAAGATGGCGACCCATTAATTGCAGGGCTTCACCAAGATATAAGAGGACGTTTATACCCAACATTTATTGAAAAGAAAAAAAATAAAAAAAACCACGATTTTTTTCTTGCAAAAGGGATAGTAAAATATGATATGAATTCGAGCAATTACATCATCGAGGAACCTTTGAAGTCAACTGGTGAAGCCTATGCTGGCCAAACATTTATCTACGATGATTCAACGCAATCTTATGATTTTGAAGGTAAGATGAATTTTTTAAATGTGAAGGAGAATAAACTTAACCTATCTGCTTCAGTAATAGGAACCTTGGATGCTGCATCGAGTATTTGCACACTAGATGCCGCTTTGATAATTGATATCAATCTAAAAAATACTATTGCTGAATTAATTTCTTTGGATCTACTTGACATTTTAGTTCGCTTGGGTGGAGAGCTTGCCAATGAGCTCAACACAAAAAATTTGCTAAAAATAAGTAATCTTATAGGTGATGAAAGTACAAAAAAATACCAAGAAGATAACCAAAAAGAATACACTCCTTTGATTGAAATCTCTGAGCTGCTAAACAAATTTTTAGTGATTTCTGGAGTGAAATTGAATTGGAACCCTAATAAAAACTCATGGTATAACACCTCTAAAATAGCTATTTCAAATATCTTCGGTGATGACATAAATACACAAGTGGATGGCTTTTTAGAAATTAAAAAAGACGATATCGGTAATGATATTTTTAATTTATTCATCCAAGCTGCTCCAGGCAGCTGGTATTATTTTAATTATCAGGATAATAGTCTTTTAACTTATTCTTCAAATTCTGAGTTCAATGCCGGAATTAAAAGGAATGAAAGTAGTGGTAAGGTTAAGCCTGGGCAGCTAATTTTAGTAGCGGGTGATGAAACTGAGACCTTAAAATTTATAAATACTTTTAGAAAAGTTTACTTAGACTTGGAAGCGCCATTCAAACTTACCTACCCTGATGGATTTGATGAGTTTTTAGATATCTCGGAAGATGATGATGACGACGGTTTTTAAGTTTTCCCACTTATTTCAAATTCTTATAAGTAAATTTGTATAGGTTTTTAATAAAACTTTTCTATGACTCCTTTAGCATACTTAAATGACCACAAGGATAAATTTCTTGATGAGTTACTTGATTTATTACGAATTCCATCTGTTAGTGCCGATAAAAATTTTAATAATGAGGTTAGAAATGCTGCTAACTTTATAAAAGACAAATTAATCTCTTCGGGCGTAGACCATGCCGAATTATTTGAAACAAAAGGCCATCCTATCGTGTACGCAGAAAAAATAATTGATCCCTCCTTTTCTACGGTATTAGTCTATGGCCATTATGACGTTCAACCTGCAGATCCCTATGAGCTATGGGATCATCCTCCTTTCAAACCTATAGTGAAAAATGATCGTATTTATGCCCGTGGTGCCTGTGATGATAAGGGCCAAATGTACATGCATGTCAAAGCTTTTGAGACGATGATGGCAACGGATACATTGACCTGCAATGTCAAATTTATGATCGAGGGAGAGGAAGAGGTGGGTTCCAAAAATTTAGAAGCTTTCGTAAAAAAAGAAAAACAAAAATTATCGGCAGATGTAATTTTGATTTCAGATACCTCCATCATAAATAATGACACCCCATCGATTACCGTTGGTCTAAGGGGTTTAAGCTATCTTGAAGTAGAAATTACAGGACCTAATAAGGACCTACATTCCGGTGTTTATGGCGGTGCAGTGGCCAATCCCATTAACATTCTTACCAAGCTAATCGCAGAAATGCAAGACGAAAATGGCCGCATTACAATTCCTGGTTTTTATGATGACGTTATAGAATATTCTGATAGAGAAAGGGTTGAAATGGCCCAAGCCCCTTTTGATCTGAACCGTTATAAAAAAGAACTCGACATTGAGGAAGTCAAAGGAGAAAAAGGATTTTCAACAATTGAACGTGTAGGTATACGCCCTTGTTTAGATGTAAATGGTATTTGGGGTGGATATACAGGTCCCGGATCTAAAACGGTACTCCCTTCAAAAGCATTTGCTAAAATTTCTACTCGATTAGTCTCCAATCAAAATAGCGATAACATCACACAAATGATCATCAAATATTTCGAAAAAAAAGCACCAAAGTCTGTAAAAGTAAAAGTAACTCCTCATCACGGAGGAATACCCGCCGTAATCTCTACCTATTCAACCGGATATAAAGCGGCCAGTAGAGCATTCGAACAATCTTGGGGTAAAAAACCCATCCCAACGATGGAAGGAGGCAGCATCCCAATAGTTGCCTTGTTTATACAAGAGCTAAAAACAGAGCCGATTTTAATGGGATTTGGCCTTGACTCAGATAATATCCATTCCCCCAATGAAAGTTATGGCTTATTTAATTACTTTAAAGGAATCGAAACCATCGCTTATTTTTACAACCATTTTTCCCAAATATCGAAAAAGAATAAAGGATACAACCTGTAACTGACGAATTATGCGCGTTCAATTAATCCTATTACTACTTGGAGCTAGCTTTTGGTGTTCAAGCCAAGTAATAAAGCCTATAAAATGGCATCAAAATATCTATGTCTCAGATGACCAAACCACTGCAAAAATTATTTTTAACGCGAAAATTGATCCTGATTGGTACTTATATTCCTCTGATTTTGATTCTGAATTAGGCCCTAACGTTACCACATTTGTATTTACTCCTGATAAAAGTTTTGAACGATTAGGATCCATTCAACCTCAAGCACCCTCGAGTGCCTATGATTCAATATTTATGGGCACTTACACTTATTTTAAAAAAACAGGCACGTTCATACAAAATATTCAATTAAATGAACCTAATTATCGTATTAAAGGGTTTTATAGCTATCAAGTTTGCTCAGATGTTACAGGACTTTGCATACCCTTTGAGGGTGATTTCTCCTTTATTAAAAATGCAGAAAATACCTCAGCACTCAACAAAGAAAACTTCCTGTTAAATAAAAGCGTTTTTGACATCCGATCAGCAAATGACCCCTATACTCTTCTTACCTTCAGCCTGATTGCCTTTCTCGCTGGACTAACGGCCCTCCTAACTCCTTGCGTCTTTCCTATGATTCCTATGACTATTACTTACTTTACAGGAAGAAGTAAAAGTAAAGCAGAACGAATCAAAAACAGTATTTTTTATGGCATTTCAATCATTGGAATTCATGTTCTATTTGGTACTATCATAGCACCGTTTATGGGTCCTGAAATTGCAAATGATTTGGCCACAGGATGGTTCCCTAACATTTTATTTTTCATTGTATTTGTCTTCTTTTCACTATCTTTTTTTGGACTTTTTGAGATTACTCTTCCACACAAATGGGTAAATAAAGTGGATAGAATGGGAGATCAAGGTGGCCTAATTGGTATTTTTTTTATGGCATTAACTTTAGTTTTGGTTTCTTTCAGTTGCACTGGCCCGATCGTAGGTAGCATTTTAGTTGAATCGGCCGGCGGACTGGTCCTCAAGCCGATACTAGGAATGCTTGCTTTTTCTACAGCTTTTGCCATTCCATTCATGTTTTTTGCTTTATTTCCTGACTGGATAGAATCCCTACCAAAATCAGGGAGTTGGCTTAATTCCGTAAAAGTGGTATTGGGATTTTTAGAATTAGCTTTTGCCTTTAAGTTTTTAAGTATTGCTGACCAAGCCTATCATTGGGGTATTTTAGACCGCGACATTTATTTATCTATTTGGATAGCCATCTTCACCTTATTGAGCCTTTATCTGCTCGGTGCCTTTCGGATGCCCGGGGACGCTGAGGCAAAAAACACTTCAGTTCTAAGATTAATTTTGGCCTTCACCAGTATCACGTTTGTATATTATCTCATCCCTGGACTTTTCGGCGCTCCCCTAAAAGGAATGTCTGGCTATCTACCACCTATTTCAGGTCAAGACTTCAATATGAGCAGTTACCTCCAAACTATACCCAGCAAAAATTTACCTAATTTATGTGAAACACCAAAATATAATAATTTTCTCAAGCTACCTCATGGCCTAACGGGGTATTTTGATTTAGACCAAGCGAAAGAATGTGCCAAGGCAACTGGAAAACCCATATTTATAGATTTTACAGGCCATGGTTGTGTCAACTGCCGTGAAATGGAGGCACGCGTTTGGTCAGATTCAAGGATTCTCAAACAATTATCGGAAAACTTCATCTTAGTTGCTTTGTATGTAGATGACAAAACATTTTTACCTCAGGATCAATGGTATAAATCCTCTTACGATGGTAAAATAAAAAAAACAATTGGCAAGCAAAATTCAGATTTACAAATTACCAAGTTTAATAATAATGCACAACCCCTTTACATCATCATGAACGCTGATGGTGAATTGCTTACCGAACCTATTGCATACAATTTAGACATTTCATCGTTCCTCTCATTTTTAGAACTTGGACATACGAATTTCAAAAAATAAAGTTATGCCCTCAAAAGTACCTGGTTTAATCTCTTTTATTCTTATAATTCTTTTATATTCTTGCCACTCAGTGATCAAGCAAACACCCAAAAAACAGGATGTTGACTCACTGGTGTATGAAGATCCAGAACCGAAATTATTATTTGGCATTCAAATAGATTCGTCCAAAGTAATTGAAGGTAAGATAAAACGAAACCAGACGCTTTCTGCTATACTTCAAAGCTTTGGTGTGAGCGATGCAAAAATTTATGCTATTGCACAAGCTTCAAAAAATGTTTATGACCTTCGAAAACTAATCATTGGCAAAAAATACTTTATTATTCACAAAATGGATGCCACTAGAACCGTTGAATATTTTATTTTTGAGCCTAGCATACAGTCTTTTGTCGTTTTTTCCTTGGGCGATTCCATTTACACTCAAGTTCATCAAAAAAAGATCGATCTCATTCAAAGAAGTATTGCGGCAACCATTCAATCATCCCTATATGAAACAGTAATCGATATCGGAGCGCCTCGAGTATTGGCGAGCAAGATAATCGATATACTTGCTTGGCAAGTTGACTTTTTTAGAATACAAGAAGGGGATAAGTTCAAGGTTATTTATGAGGAAGAAAGTATAGAGGGAAACCCAATTGGAGTAAATCGAATTACAGGTGTCTATTTTGAACATTTTAATAAGATATTTTACGGTTTTCGATACATTGTTGATCAAAAAGAAGATTATTTTGACGAAGAAGGTAACAGTTTAAGAAAGACTTTTTTAAGAGCCCCGCTGAACTACAGAAGAATAAGCTCTAGATATTCAGGTCGTCGCTATCATCCCATTCAAAAAAGGTTTAAGGCACATTTAGGAACAGATTATGCCGCATCTGTAGGCACACCTGTCCATTCAGTTGGTGAGGGTATTGTAGTAGAGGCAAAATATGGGCGCTATAATGGAAATTATGTAAAAATCAAACATAATAGTACCTATTCAACTCAATACTTACACATGCAAAAAATAAAGCGGGGTATCCGACCAGGGGTTGAAGTCGAGCAAGGCCAAACTATTGGATTTGTTGGAAGTACAGGACTGGCCACCGGTCCACACCTATGCTTTCGCTTTTGGAAAAATAATAAACAAGTAGATGCATTAAAAGTAGATTTACCTCCTTCAGATCCCATCAATCCCAATGCACTCAATGACTTTTTACATGAAAAAAATAGAATTATAAAAAAATTAGAATTATTAACTTATGAGACCCCTCAGAATAAAAAAAACAGTCGAATGGGTCCTTAATTTTAGTATTAATCTCTACCAATTTTACTCTTCAATTATAATTTTTTGTATCAGCAAGACTAAACAATAACTAGATGAATAAAATAATCTTAAACTTCGCTCATCTAGTCCATTTTTAATATCTTAGAAGAAGCAAAACTATCCCATATGAAAAAAATTATTTCCTTAACATTCGTGATACTTTCATTGTTATCATGCAGCGATGATCATAAACTAGAAGGAACATGGGATGCTATTTGGGAGACTTCGCCTGAATCCTTTGGGAAGATTGAAGGTATTGAAAATTTTACTATGAATGGTAAGTTTATCTTTAACGGTGATTCCATCACCATCATTGCCCATGGCTATAAAGGCTGTGTTTTCGGCGTTGATACCATTAAGCATTCCCAAAAATGGAACTTACAAAATGACACCCTTTATCTTGTTAATGAAACTAACTTAAAAGGAATTTCTTATTTGATAAGATCGAAAGATGAAAACTACATTGAATTACAACTCATGGAAGACATTTTTATTCACCTCAAAAAATAAATATGAAAAATTATCTCGCTATACTTCTATTAGTATCTGCCGCATTTAGCCTATTCGGTCAAAGTTTATACGACTATGACATAGATGCTAGGTTAACAGCATTAGGGATTAACTTAAATGAACCTAGTAAACCTGTAGGTAATTATGTCAACAGCGTTCAAACTGGAAATCTCATATACATGGCAGGACTAGGCCCACTTGGTCCGAATGGATACATAAAAGGTAAACTTGGACAAAACTTAAGCATCGCAGAGGGTTATGAGGCCGCTCGATATGCAGCCATTTCTCAACTTACTGCTTTAAAGGCCAAAATAGGTGATCTCAACAAGGTAAAAAGGATTATAAAAGTATTTGGTATGGTCAACTCCGCACCAACTTTTACACAACAACCTGCTGTAATCAATGGCTTCTCAGATTTAATGGTAGAAGTTTTTGGAGATAGAGGAAAGCACGCCCGCGCCGCTGTAGGTATGGTTGCCTTGCCAATGAATATCTGTGTAGAGATCGAGATGATTGTTGAAGTAGAGCCCTAACAAATATAGACCCAAATAATTCTCAAAAGTATCTGAACAACAACTGTTTTTGTAAAAAAACCATACTTTCATCAAAGCTGTGTGGATTATAATCCAATTCAGTAATAGCTTTATCTAAAATTAACCCTGTCCTCGCGGGTCGCTGCGCTGGCTGAGTAAAAACACTTCCATCCACTTCTTCAATCAAAGAAGCATCTAAATTGAAAAATTGGGCCGTTTTTAATGCCATCTCATGGGGAGTAAGAAGATCCTTGCCTGATAAATTAAAAATACCTTCTGCCGTTTTTTGAGCGATTGCCATACAACCAGCAGCCAAATCTTCAGCTAAAGTGGGTGTCCTCCATTGATCATTAATTACTTGTATTTTTTCCCCTTTTTCTAGACTATTTTTAACCCATAAAATTATATTCACTTTTGAAATATCATGTGCGACCCCGTAAACCAAAACTGTACGGGCAATCGCGCTTTTAATAGGTGAGGCCTTTACTAAATCTTCTGAAGCCAGCTTACTTTGTCCATAATAACTAAGGGGATTTGCAACAGCCAATTCATCATAAGGACCGGCCAAACCATCAAAAATAAAATCTGTAGAAAGCTGTATGAGAAAAGCTTTTATGTCATTACAACTAGCAATTAAATATTCCACGGCTATTACATTTTGTACCCAGCATGCTTCTTGGTGAGTTTCACATTGATCCACATCCGTCATTGCTGCACAATTGATTACCACATCTGGATTAGTCTCCTTAAGTACCCTCGATACCTCATCTTTTGAGGTAACATCTAATTGCCTATATTCATATCTCCCAGGTGGATTGCGATTTAATCCTTTACCTGTAGCTACAAAAGATATCTTCTGTAATGACTCTGATAAACGTATTAATTTCTGCCCTAAAAGGCCGTTGGCTCCCGTAACTAATAACTTCATTACGATTCTTCAGGATAGATATAACCGTATTGTTCTGTAACTTGTTTTTTTGGTATCTCTTCGATATTCATGGTCATATAAATATTTTCAATCGGTCGATTGGCTCGTCCTACCGATACACTGGCAATTTGATCTACGATATGCAGTCCTTCAACCACACGACCAAAAACTGTATACTCATTATCCAAATGGGGAGTACCTCCCACAGTCGTATACGCTTCTAATCGAGCCTGTGAAATGTCTTTCTGTAGAGAAATCCCTTTTATAGACTCCACTAAATCGACATATTTTAGGGCCAATTGATTCATTTCTTTATTTTTACCCCCTCTTTGTAAATTGATAAATTGTTGGGCAATGGTATCATAGTTGGCATCTCTCATCAACTCACTCAACCCCTGATTTAAAGCATATTGGTCTATCGTCAACTCCTTTTCACTAAATATTTTCCCATGAACGATATAAAATTGACTCGCTGAGGACATTTTCATTGGATTGATCCTATCAGGTTGCCTAGCTGCAGCTAACGCAC
>CACLDR010000035.1 GCA_902605755.1 uncultured Marinoscillum sp.
TGGTACAGTGGACCGTGTAGATGTGATTTATAGTGAGGATGTTTCAAATTCTACTTTTGAGGCAGGAGATTGGACTTTCCCTACTAATGGCGCAAATTTTTCTGCTGCCAGCGCTAATTTTAATGGAAACACCATTGAGATAGCAGTTACCGGAGCAGCTGCCAATACTACAGTATTTGGCGCCACTACTGTGTTATACACTGCTAATGCAGGTATTTCTAATAGTATTAAAGACATTGCCCCAACACCAAATAATGCACTAACAAGTAATGCGACTACTCTAACCGATATTGCCCCTCCCATCATAGTCTCCGCATTCACCAAAGATTCCCAGCCTGACGGCTCCGCAGATCAACTAGTTGTAACTTTCAGTGAACCTGTAGATTTATCTAATGTAGACAAAAACAATTTTACTTTAACAGAAAGTGCAGGTGGATCTCCCACCATAAATGGTAGCTACACCGCTAATGATGCTTCCTCCATAACCTTCAATTTAAATGGAGTTACACCTAATAATACCTTTCTAACCATTGATTTAGATTACAATGATGCAGCAGGAACGATCATAGATAACAGCAGTAATGAAATGAGCTTTAATGAAGATACTACAGGATCAGATGGAGTCGGACCTACTGTAGTCATCACAGCTACTAATGGCACACTAGGATCACCGGGCGCTGTTGTGAATAGTGGATCTACCACGACAGATGTTGGAATCATTTTAACTTTTACTTTAAGTGAACCCTCATCAGATTTTGACATTAACGATATAGACCTGAGCGCAGCAAACGGGACCATCAGCTCTTCTCTTACCGTTGTCTCCAGTACAGTATATAGGGCCCATTTCGCTGCAACCCGAGAAGGCCTGCTAACAACAGTTGGAGTTACCGTAGGAGGTTTTAGTGATAACTTCGGTAACGCTAACATTAAGCCGATAACAAATTTTCTTTGGACTATGAACGTTCCTATGGATTTCGCCTCCGGATCATGGCGCCATCTTACTTGTAAGGATGCTGACGATGGTCAAATTACAGTTAACATTCCTACTGGGGGTAGTGGAACCTATGAATATGATATTGCAACGGCCACAGGAAATTTGTTTGATGGTGGCTATGTAACTAAAACAAGTAATATTTTTGATAATCTAGCTGCTGGCACTTATTACGTTGCTTTTCGAGACGTGGCGGATGATCCTACACATTTTAGCTATGGTGATGCAATAACGATAAGAGAACCCTCTGTAGATTTAGATGGCCTTATTAGCACTGCTCAAACTAATATATTATGTTTTGGAGAAGATGTTAACTCAGGAAGTATAACCATAACCAGACCAGGGAGCACTGCCAGTGGAGGAGTTCGTGATATCACGAGCGTTAATCCCATAGAATTTGGAATCATGGAGTATGATATTGATACATCTCCCGGAAATCTATTTGATGCCGACTATGTTCCTAATCTAAACAATACCTTCAATTACCTTCCTGCGGGGAAATATTATGTGGGAGCAAGACGAATTATTAATTATGATATTAATGGAAATGGACTCGATGATGGAGTTGGTGCTGGAGATGAAACAGGTCTATATTGCGAGTCTCGGGAAATAGAAATCACGATAACTTCACCCGATGCGCTTACATTAACTACTGATGTAAATCCTGCAAATACATATGGCCCTCTTTGCTACGGCGAGGCTTCAGGTCAAATTACCACCATTGTTAGCGGAGGTACAGGTACACTTTATTATTCTGCTAGTCTCACTGATGGATCATTTAATTATAATTTTGGGTCTCAAAATCGTACAGCTCCCTTCTCAAATGCAACAACCAAAGCCCTTTCGGGAATATCAAAGGGCACTTGGTACGTTTCTGTTAAAGATGCCAATGAGTGTGAAGTAGAAGTACGCCCAGCTCCATTCGTTGCTGATGAGGCCAACGAGCTAAGTATTGCTTCAGTATCTTCTACTGATATTACTTGCGTTGGGAGTACAAATGGCACTATCTCGGTAAATATAGAGCCTGGAAAAGAAGGAGCCGGCAGTTTAACTTTTGCTAAACTTTCGGCAAATTCCCAGCCCGGGGCGGGTGCATTTTCTGTTTTTATTGCAAATGGAGGGACTTTTACGAATATCGCTGCTGGTTCTTATTATGTCGCAGTAAAAGATGCTAATAACTGTGTTGTGGTCAGTGATTCACGGGTTAACGTGTATGGCCCCCCTGCGATAGGAGTGATTATATATAAAGAAAATGTCAGTTGCAATTCTACAACCAATGCCGACGGTGCCCTCCATGCAACTGTTTCGGGAGGAGTTGCTCCCTACACTTACAGATGGGAATACGATCCAAATGATCGGAATATGGGTAGTGCCCAGGCCGAGACACTCACAGATACCGACCACGACATCATAAATTTAAAACAAGGTTATTATCGTCTAACCGTTACTGATGCTAATCTGTGTACAAAAGTTGTTAAAAATAATTGGTATGCAGATAATAACATGCACGTTCTTGGTGGTTGGGGAGATACTGGTGGAGAAACCCTAAGATGCTATGGAGATCAAGATGGGAAGTTGGATTTAAATTTCTTTCTTGATGATACCGAAGAACAACCTAATTTCAATGTTATTCGTTGGTTTGAGGGGTCTTCTGCCTTTGCTGATGAAACTACAATTAATTCTACAACGCTCCGATTTATGGATAACAATGATGGTGCGATTAGGGTTGGAGATGCTGTCTATGGAGATGGGATCTCTGGGTTGGTTACGGTAACTTCGATCACGGATGCAAATAACCTTGTATTATCCGCTCCTCAAAGTATACAAAATGGGACTCTGCTCTACTTTGGAATTTCCGTAACAGATGCTGAGATAGGTACCAACATATTTTATCAAGACAAAGACGGTGCTCCAGGGACACCCGCCGATAAAAGATATTACCGCCGAGATTCATTAGGAATACCCAATGGAAAAATTAGTAATTTGGGCCCCGGAAAATATTGGGCAACCGTAGATAACGGTCTTGGTTGTAGAAAAACTTTAGGCTATCAGGTAAGTGCTCCAGATGAAATTCTTTGGGCTACAAGAGCAGAACGCCCACTACTTGGCGCAGGAGTTACGGCCATTGATTACATTACAACAACGAGAGATTTAAGAGGGTCACAATATGATCTTAGTTGTGTTGATGTTGGAGGGGGCACTCCTTCCATTCTTTATGGAGCCACACCTTCAGCTGCTACAGCAACTGTGGACGCCACTTCGTTAATCCCTGCTGCTCAAATTACTGCAGACTATAAAGTTTATCATGAGGTAGATAGTGGAAAAATGGTTACCTTAACCGCTCCCGCTGGTGCTACCTGGACCAGAGTAAACTTTGCAAGTTATGGAAACGCAAATGATACAAATGCTGATGGGATTGGAGATTCCTATTCTGAATGTAATGCTATAAATACACGTACTATTTTATCAGGTCTTATTATTGGAAAAAATGCGGCCACCTTTAAGGTAGATAGTGTTACTTTTGAGCCAAATGAGGATCTCCCCCAGGCTAGTAATCTATTTCCTGGTTGTGGATCAGGGAAGACCCTTTCTTTTAATATTTCTTATGGCTACACAGACGATGCTGTAGCTTATGATACTATCACTGGTGGAAGAATTATTGATGCGGGGCACTATCCGCGAGAGGTGGGCGGGGCACTTACATCTGTGTATATTGCGGAAAGTCACTATGACTTCCATTTAACAAATCTGTCAACTGGCTCAACAACTGTAATTAATGATAAAAGTAGTCCTAATCGGACAGATGGAACATTATTTGAAGCTGCAGGACTCTCTCCAGGAAACTATTCCGTATATGCCACTGATGGTTATGGATGCGCCTCTTCAGCACATGAATTTGACATATTAGGACCAACTACTACATTTGACATTGATTCAATGGCCACAGAAAATGTTTCCTGTTTTGGTGCAAATGATGGTTCCGCAAAAGTAGTGTACACCATAGATACCGATCCCAACCATCCTAGGCCAGCTGATTCGATAAGATGGTATGTTCTAGACAATGGTTTAGATTTTGACGGAGTAAATGATCATGTTCAATTACCTAATGGATTGGTTCAAAGTATGACAGATTTTACTTTTGAAGCATGGTTCAAAAAGGATGCTAACAAATCCTGGTCTCGAATAATGGATTTTGGTTCTGGGACAGGTATTAATATGTTCCTTACGGCCACCGTTGGAACCGGAGGGATCCCCAGATTTGCAATTAAAGCTTCTGGAGGAGGCGAACAACAATTAACGGCTCCAACGGCCATTCCGATTGGTGAATGGGTACATTATGCCGTAACTATTAATAGTGCTACTTCCACGGGAAAGTTTTACATCAATGGAGTTCTTGTTGATACAAATACAAGTATGACCTACAACCCCTCTTCCTTAGGTGCTACAACCGCTAATTATCTCGGTAAATCTCAGTACAACTCTGACGGCTTTTTAGATGGTACCATGAACGAGGTTCGAATTTGGAACTCTGTCCGAACAATTGAAGAAATAAGTGCTAATATAAATTCTGAACTAACAGGCTTAGAGGATGACCTATTTGCTTATTATCCATTTAACCAAGGGGTAGCTGCATCAAACAACGGCAGTATAACAAGCGCGACAGATGGGACGTCATCTGGTCTTGGTGGAATCCTTAAATCCTTTTCCCTTAGTGGTTCCTCCTCAAATTTTATTATCGGAAATTTAGGGGGTCTTATTCCTGAATACACAGGGTTAGAAACGGTTGAATATCTACCTCAAGGTGCTTATAAATTTTCTATTACTGATTTATATGGCTGTCGTAAAGAGAAAACTTTTGTAATCACCGAACCTACTTTGCTTGAGATTGCTGAAACAGTCACTGACGTAGCCTGCCAGTCCGATCCCGGGGAAGATTTTGGTAATGCGCTGAATTTTGATCCGACAGATAAAAATAGAATTGTCGTTGCTGACGACAATTCACTGGATATGACCGATGCTCTTACTGTTGAAGCTTGGATTTTTGCCAATACCGTTGGGGGGGGGCAACAAACCATTGTTAGTAAGACGGGGAATACCTCGAATGGCTTTGCTCTCTCAACAAGTAATGGTTGGTCGAGTATCGACTTTCAAATAAAAAATGGGGGTGCGGGAACGACTATCTCTGCGGCTGGAATAGCAATAGAAAATGGATGGCACCACATAGCGGCAACTTATAATTCAATTTCAGGAATGAAGATTTATGTTGATGGCATTTTTATCAATAGCACCGGCGTAACAGGTGGCCTAGCAAGTAATGCCCAACAATTAACTTTAGGCGCTCAGCATGATGGCTCTGGTTCTGCAGATAGTGATTATAGTAACTTTTTTAATGGTAATATAGATGAGCTCCGCATCTGGAATGTAGAGAGGACAATAGCACAAATCAATTACACCAAAGATACTCCTTTGGAGGGGAATGAATTAGGATTGACAGCTTACTACCAATTCAATCAGGGTACTGTTGGGGGCAATAACACGAGTATTTCTTCTGTTACTGAGTCAGTTAATGGATTGAATGCTGCCTTGCCCATAGCAACTGCTTTTGATCTTAGTGGGAGCACTTCTAATTTTGTGACTAGCTATGATAATGCTCCTGCTGCGCCATCAAGTTTTGGGGGTATTGTTTTGGCGGTAACAGGAGGATCAAATAGTTATATTTATGAGTGGTATAAGGGCGCTGAGTTGATTTTAGGGCAAACTACAAATGCTTTGAATAATGGAAGTGGATATCCCATTGAGACATCGGGAGAATTCACAGTTATAGTAAAAGATGCTAATTTTGATTGCTCTGTCACGAAAAAATTTGATGTTAGCGTGGCGGCAGTCTTATCATTAACAGGAGTGGTCACTCCCCCTAAATGTAAAAATGGTATAGATGGTGCTTTAGACATTACAGCTGGGGGAGGTTCCTCATTCACCTATGCTTGGACTAAGGCCGTAAATGGGGCACCTGTAGCTGGATTTTCTGAATCCTCTGAAGACCTAAGTGACCTTGGGGATGGAACATATAACCTCACTATCACTGAGCAGACGTCTGGATGTAAATCATCCAAATCTTTTGATGTTGCGTCTCCCTCAACGGCTTATAGCATTGGAATAGATATTGTCGACGTTACTTGCCAAGGAGATAATGATGGCGTTTTGATAACAAATATTACGGCAGATGCTGGACATCCAGCAGCTTATGGGTATTCTTGGTACAGTGGTGCCACTGCCACCGGCACACCGATAGCCACATCAGAAAGACGCATATACGACTTAGCCCCTGGCCCTTACACGATGGAGGTGACAGATGACTATGGGTGTGTAAAAACTTCGACCGCCACAGTTAGTGAAGAGGTAGAAATGACTTTTAGTACTGCCATTACAACAAATACAACGTGTCATGGTGGCTCTGATGGAGCCATTAACATTGGTATGACTGGAGGTAATGGTAGTTATACTTATGTTTGGTACAAGAACAGTGAAATTATTCATACTCCCATCTCATCTGGAGCTCCAACCCTAGTTGACCCCACCACACTTACTGGATTAACTGCAGGTGAATATAGGGTGATTGCTGAGGATGCTCCCGTTGTTGGCTCTCCTAGTAAGGCCTCTTGCTCAGTTCAAGCAATTTTCAATGTAACTGAGCCAGATGAATTCACTGTTGAGGCAAATTTGGTCAACCCTTTTTGCCAAAATGGAGATAATGGTCAAATCAGTGTTGTTGTATCCGGAGGAACAGAAGGTTCCGGCTACTCATATCAATGGACCAAAAATCCATTGGGCGCTGCCATTGCCATGGGCAGCACAGATAGTCTTTCTGCCCTTACTGGAGATAATCCAACAGGAGATGACTATCGATTGGTTGTTACCGATAGCCGTGGGTGTATTTCTGGCGATTTTGATTACACTATTACATCACCCACGACTACCTACAACATTAATGCGAGCACCACGATTTCAAAGAGTGTAACTGCCTTACCTAGCGAAACTATACTATCTAACGTCTCTTGTAACGGGGCTGCCGATGCTTACATCGAGGTTCAAATAAATGTGGATAACGGGCATCCTACTGAGTTTGATTATGCTTGGTATGCTGGAGCGAGTGATGCAGATTCTCTTCAATTGGCGGGGGAAAAACATATTTATGACTTAAAACCTGGATTATATACTTTTCAAATTACTGATTTTTATGGTTGCATTAAAAACGAGACCTATACCATAGTAGAATATCCAACTATGGATCTCACTGCGACCGCTGCGACTAACCTCAACAATAGCTGTTCTCAAATTAATGATGCATCCATTGGTCTGGATGTCTCGGGTGGAAATAATGCAAATTACAGCTATGAATGGTTTAAAAATGAAGTTCTTTTTGATCCTGCTGACAGTGCTTGGACTAATATTGCTTTGTCTACTTTAGCCAGTGGACTTTATAAAGTGAAAGTGACAGATGAGCAAGGTTGTGAGAAAGAAAAAAGTTTTGAAATTACTACGCCCGAACCCCTTTCTATTTCTTACAACATAGAAGACAATATTTGCCTAGGAGGTAGTTTGGGAGCTGTAAATGCGCGGGCCTCTGGAGGGACTGCTCCCTATAATTATAATTGGTCACTCGGTGGCAGTAGCTTAGGAAATACAGACACGCTCTCGAATTTGTTGAGTGGCGATTATATTTTGACTGTCACGGACTTTGCAGGTTGTACCCCACTGGTAGAACCCATAACCATTGGGGGGCCGACAACAACATTTGACATTGGTTTTAGAACTACCGATTTGACCTGCTATAAATCTAAGGACGGAATTGTGGAGCTGGACATCTTTGAAACGGGATCCCATCCTGATGATTACTCAATTCGGTGGTACAAAGAAGGGAGTCTATTCAATAGTGTCCGTAAAACTATTTCAGGATTAGACGTGAACAGCTACACTGTCGTAGTAACTGACGTCTTTGGTTGCACCAAAACAGATTCAACTAGCTTGAGTCAACCCAATGACATAGTTCTTAATCCTGTAATTGATCCTTTACTCTGTTACAATGCAAATACGGCTTCCATTACCCTTAACCCCACAGGAGGAGCAGATGTGTACCCTAGTGCAGAATGGTCTTTGGCGGCGGGATCTTTTGAGGCATACGATGTGCTTTTTATAGATTCACTAGTCAGTGGAGATTATAATCTACTGTTGAGAGATAAAAAAGGATGTGTAAAAGATACTGTATTTACTATAGCGAACCCTGCAAATATGGCTGTTGATGAGGCAAATACTATTATCGAGAATATTCTTTGCAAGGGCTTTGGTACTGGAAGTATAGACTTTAGTGTTGAGAACGGTCAATCTCCTTATTCTTACACTTGGTCCCAGTCAGACTCAGTCTTCAGTACCTCGAAAGATATTGAAGATCTTGCTCTCGGCATCTATGATGTCACGGTAACAGATGCTTATGATTGCATTTCAGACACTTTATCTTTTGAAATTACAGAACCGGATAACCTATTTAATATCAATGGGGACATTGATGAAATCTCTTGTCTTAATGGTACTAATGGGCAAATATTTATATCCATAGAGGTCTCGGGAACCTCTACGGACTTTACCTATTCCTGGTATAAAAATGGAACATTACTGGCCGAAGATGTTCGAGATCTATCTAACCTCTCATCTGATAATTATGTTATTATGGCAACAGATAATTTTGGTTGTAGTAAAAGCGACACATTTACTTTGGTAGACCCACCGGCTATTAATGCTTTTTTTGACTCTGTTGAACCATCTTGTTATGGAGATTCTACAGGATCCCTTACCGTTTCTGCTTCGGGAGGCTGGGGAGATTTCGATTATGATTGGCAAAACCCAATAAATAAAATAGGGAGTAATGATAGTGTTCTTATTAATATCCTCCCAGGTAATTACTTAGTCAAAGTCACCGATGATGGCGGCTGCTCTAAAAACTTTCCTACTAGCCTAGATGGGCCAGAGATAATTTCAATTAGCCCGGTAATTACCAATAATTCATGCAATTACCAGATAGATGCAAACATCGCTATCAACGTGACTGGTGGTACCCCTAGTTACAGCTACCAATGGCTTAAGGATGGGGTCGATTATGCTACTACGCAAGATATAGATTCGCTTATCGCTAACAGCTATGAATTAATTGTTACTGACTCACTCTCCTGTGTGAGAAGCTCAGGGATCTTAGAAATCTCCACACCTGACCCCCTTTCTTTGAATGTTTTATCTAGTAAAAATAATCTCTGTACGGGGGCTAATACAGGATCTATTTTGACGGAAGCCCTGGGAGGAACGGTCCCTTATCAATACAATATCGATAGCGGGACTTTTGGTAATACTCCTTTCTTTAATGAATTAACTGATGGAGCACATATCATTATGGTCACCGATAATAATAATTGTAGCGCTGACACTACAATTACATTGTTTACCGAATATGAACTCATCGCAGATTTTGGCTTAAACTATACCAACCCTTACATTGACTGGCCCGTTTCATTCAATGACTCGTCATCGGCAAGAAATATTACCTCCTGGTTTTGGGAGCTCGGTAATGGAGCGGCTGTCGAGGGTCAAAATACGGAGTTTACTTATAGGTCTCCAGGAGTTTACCCGATTACTTTAAAAATCACTAATGAGGTGGGTTGTGAAGCTATAAAAATGGATACGCTTCTTATTGAAAAGGGGTATAAACTAACTATGCCAAGTGCTTTTACCCCAAATAATGACGGCCTTAATGATGTTTTTAAACCCAGCCACGACAATATCATTCAAACTACCATTCAGATTTATAATAAATATGGAGCTTTAGTTTACGAGTCAAATGAGCTCGAAGCTGAATGGGATGGAAATCTTAAAGATGTACCTTTACCACAAGACTCTTATCTTTATGTAATTGAATATGTTGCGGAGTCAGGAGTTGCGCGTACAGAAAAAGGACGCTTATCCTTATTGCGCTAATGTGGTCAATGAAAATTTATGATCCCTTGTCTCAAGATTTTTCTTTTTAGAGATTCTTCGTTCAGTAGAGAAAAGCTATTTATAGTATTAAACTGGAGAAATGACCGAAAAACTGATATCTATTAAAAATCGATTTAATGAGGTTGAACAGTTAATTGTTCAGCCCGACGCAATGTCCGACATGAAAGAATATACCAAACTCAATCAAGAATATCGGGCATTAGAAAAAATTGTTGTTAAAGCAGATGCTTGGTTTCTTGCTTCGGAAAATCTCAAAAATGCCAAGACACTTCTTTCTACGGAAAAAGATGAAGAATTTCGTGCCCTTGTAAAAGCAGAAATTGAAACCTTAGAATCAGAAATTGAACACCTTGATGAAGTGTTAAAAATGCTTTTAATTCCACAAGATCCTGATGACAATAAAAATGTCATCTTAGAGATTCGTGCCGGTACAGGAGGAGATGAAGCTTCCCTTTTTGCCGGAGTTCTTTTTAAAATGTATCGGCAATTCGCGGAACGGCAGAAATGGAAATTGGAAACCATTAGTTTCAGTGAGGGAACGGCAGGTGGATTTAAAGAAATTATTTGCACAATTCAAGGGTCTGAAGTTTATGGGAAATTAAAATTTGAATCTGGAGCCCACAGAGTTCAAAGGGTTCCCAGTACAGAATCTCAGGGGCGCGTACATACTTCTGCCGCTACCGTTGCTGTACTCCCAGAGGTAGAGGATGTGGATGTTGATGTTAATATGGGGGATATTCGAAAAGACACCTTTCGTGCTTCAGGAGCTGGGGGACAGCACATCAACAAAACTGAATCTGCTGTTCGTCTTACACATTTTCCATCAGGTATAGTCGTTGAATGTCAAGATGGCCGCTCGCAGCACTCCAATTATGATAAAGCTATGAAAGTTCTCCGATCAAGAATCTATGAAAAAGAATTGAAAGAGCATAATGATAAACTCAGTTCGGAGCGCAAAATTATGGTTGGGAGTGGAGATCGATCAGACAAAATTAGAACCTATAATTTTCCACAGGGGCGAGTAACCGATCATCGTATTAGTTATACCGTTTACAATTTACCCAATTTTCTTGCCGGCGATATTCAGGATTTTATCGATCGCTTAAGAATTGCTGAAAATTCTGAAAAAATTAAGGACACTGAAAAATGAACAATTACTTAGTTCAATGGGGGTTTAAATTTATCTTGATTGTTAGTCTATGTAATATAACCTTATTGCTTTCCTGCCATGATAGGGGGGATGGGCAATCAACTCTGTCTGACGGGGACTTACTTTTCAGTGCAGATACTGTGCTATTTGACACGCTACTGACCGACCGATTGAGCATTACTAAACGTTTTAGAATCTACAATCCCAATACTGATGCCATAAATATCTCTGATATTTATTTAAGTGAAGGGTCAGAATACTCATTAATTATTAATGGGGCCAATGAAAATCAAGTACAAGATGTCTTGTTAAGGGGTAAAGATAGTCTCTTGATTTTAGTAAAATTACAAGTCGATAAACGCGATGTAGATGATCCTTATTTAATAAAAGATATTATAATTACAAGTTGGAATGATAATACCAATCAGACTTTATTGATTGCTTGGGGACAAGATGCCATTTATTTGGGTAATGAAATATTGTGTGATCAGACTTTTACTCCTGACCGGCCTTATGTTTTTTATGATAGCGTATTAGTTGATGTAGGTTGCCGGTTGACTTTAGAAGCTGGTACCACCCTACTTTTTGATGCCAGCGCCCCACTTTTAGTTGCGGGTCAGCTTATAGCTGTTGGGGATTCCACAAATGCCATCACTTTTCGAAATTCGCGATGGGATGCTAATTATCGCATTGCACCAGGTCAATGGCCTGGAATTCATTTTCTCGTGGGGAGTCAAGATAACTTATTGGACTATGCCATTATAGAAAATGCCATAACTGGTATTACCATTGGCAATCCGGATGAGGATACCTTGGCAGATTTAACATTAAAACACAGCATTATCAGGCACACCTCTCAAATGGGCTTAGCGGCTTACAGTAGCGACGTAGTAGCAGAAAACCTATTGATTATGAATAGTGGAACGAGTAACCTCGTCAATGCAGCAGGGGGCTTTTATCATTATAACCATTGTACCTTTGTCAATAAACCGAACTTATTTTACTCTTCTGATCCAGTTGCTGTTTTTACCAATCAACTTATCCTTTCTGATCAAAGTAAAATTAGCGAGTATTTATATTTAACTCTACAAAACAGTATTATTTGGGGCTTAAGTGATAATGACCTTTGGTTGTTTAACGATGAAAAGGCCGGTTGGTCATCATTTGTTCATCACAACCTAATTCATTCAAATAATGAAATGAATGATAATTTTGTAGTTTTTGATACGCTCATTCCCCTTTTTCTTGACACTGAAAATTATAATTATGAATTAGACAGTGGGTCAGTCGTAATTGATATTGGCCAAAGCAGCTCTGTAAGGGACGATCTACGTGGTCGATTACGCGATGAACAGCCTGATCTGGGTGCCTACGAAAAATAGAATCCTTAGATTTATAAAACTTTATAACTCTTTTTAACCTCAAACTATTTGATTTTTCCCTCTACTTATCATCAACTGGTCTAATTATTAAAAATGACTATATCATGATTGTTCTTGCCAGTAAGCAAGACAAGCTTTAATTCTGAATGATGCTCCAAATGAATTCGATGACCTAACTTCTAATTTCTGGGCATACTTTTCTTGTTCAATATTGGGGAGATCATGTGCGATCATAATAGTTTGTAAAGGGAGATATCTTGGAAAGATATAAATTTGATAGGTAAAATTTGCAAAACAATTAAATACATCACTTTAAAATTCAATAGATGATTTTTCAAAAAGAAATTTCTATAACTCCTTTGTCTCGAGGATTTCACATCATTACTGATGTGATCACTGAAGTAATTCTATCATCTGGTATTATGACGGGTACAGCACAGGTCTTCATATTGCACACTTCGGCAAGCTTAACCATCAATGAGAATACAGATCCTACCGTACTACTTGATTTTGAATCCTACTTTAATCAGTCCGTTTCAGAAAATCAGGACTATTATCTGCATAACTATGAGGGAGCAGATGATATGCCGGCGCATATAAAGGCTTCATTGTTAGGTGCGTCTGTTCATTTTCCTATCTCTTTTGGGCGTCCTCGTTTAGGTACTTGGCAAGGCATCTATTTGGGTGAGCATCGTAATGATGGTGGGTCTAGAAAAATAATTATTACCATAAATGGAGAATGATGATATACTTTTAAAGCATGAACGAGGAAATCCTAATCATTTAGCTAACTGCACTGTTAATCAACCATTAAGACTTTTCAGCTGTTGTAATTCTTCTTGAATACGTTCTTTATCTGAAGCGATGTCATTGACAATTGCGGTTACTTTTAAAAACGATTGTAACTCTTGCTCTGTTATTTTTTGAAGGATGTGATTATTAAAGGCTTTTACTGAACCACTTGAAAAGGCTCGTTTTTCTTTTCCTATCTTGGTCAGAAAAATCCTAACTAATCGCCCATCTAAGGGATCTTTTTTTCTAATTATCCATTTTTTGTCTTCTAGGGCTTTAAGGATTCTGGTCAAGCTCCGAGCTTCAAGTCCCATTAAGGGAGCAATTTTTGTAGCGGGCGTTCCTTTTTTTGCATCTATGTTGAGCAAAACAAAACCACTTGACGGAGAAATTTCGAAATCCTGTCCATATTGACTATACATGCGTGAAATGGCATGCCAGGCTCTTTTGATGTTAAAATCAATGCTTTGTTCTTTTTTCATGATGACCGTAAATATAGCCATTCATTTGGTTTTGATTCAACCTTTTTCAGCGATGCTCGCTTTGGCCAATGGCAAAATTGCATTTTATCACAGGCTCAAATTGATTCCTATTTATGGACCTAACTAACAAGAAAATCTTAAATTATTTTGACCTTACCAAAAACAGCAACATAATTAAAGAAAATTAATACCTTTTCAACGAATCAAAGACAAAAATCAAGTTACTTATCAGCAGTTTGACAAGTCAGTCAAAGAAGTTCTAAAGTCAAGCTGATCGGATTTATAGAGAGTACAGGAAAATCTTTTTATTTTATTATTTGCATGCTTGTCGTATCTATTTAAAAATTTTGTTCAAGTCGATTTGGAATTAATAAGTAATTATTTGATAAATCTGACGTAGATTATATATCGAGAGAGGGGAGTTTTTTTATCTTTTAAATGTAAAAAAACCATGAATCTCCTTATTAACATTCTAAAAGTTATTCACTAATAAAAATATGACACAACATAAAGTGCTGATTATAAGAAATTTATAAACGATAGAGGAAAAAGAAAAAGTGTGGATAACTATTAACTTATTGATTATTAATTTATTATGATAAAATTATTAATTACTCTTTAGTTTGTCTGATCAGATGTGTTCGATAGGTGTTGAAAATTCGAGATTTAGAAAGAAATCCTATGTATTTACCCTCATCTATAACAGGCAAATTCCAAGCATGAGATATTTCAAACTTATTCATTACATTTTGCATATTATCATATGATGAAACATGGGTTGGCACTTGGGTCATTAATGTATTGATCGTCAAGTTTTTTCTTCGAGATTCATCGAACATAATTTCACGAATATGATCCAAAGTAATGATACCTTTCAAAGCTCCGTCTTCGCTTACAACGGGGAAAATATTTCTTGTACTTTTTTTGATTAATGGGATCAATTCATCGAGCGTGGCATCAGGCGCAACGGTCAGGAGATCCGTTTCAATCATTTTTTTTAAACTGATTTTATTTAAGACCATTTTATCCCGATCATTAACCACAAGGTCTCCTCTTTTAATCAGATTTCGCATATAAATAGAATGTTTTTCAAAATAGCTTACCGTCACATAGGAGATGGCAGAAACGAGCATCAGGGGAACAAATAATAGGTATCCACTGGTAATTTCGGCAATCAAAAAGATAGCTGTAAGGGGGGCATGCAGTACTCCGCTCATGACTCCGCACATACCGACTAGGGTAAAATGACTTAAGTTGACGGGAGCTTCTGGATAAATCCATTTAAAAATCAGACCAACTATACAGCCGACTAATCCACCCATATATAAAGAGGGGGCAAAAATACCTCCACTACCCCCTGCACCAAGGGTTAGACCTGTAGCGATGGGTTTAAGCAGGATAAGAAAAAAGAGTGCAAGGGGAATAAACCATTGATGAGTACATCCTAAAAGGTCAGTAAAATAATTTGATTCAAATAATGCATTAGGTGTACCCTTTAAAAGATTAATGACTATTTGATAACCTTCTCCATAGAGTGAAGGGAATACCAATAGAAATAACCCTAATGAAAGTCCTCCTAAAAGGGCTCGAAATAAAGGCTTTTTAATTTTATGAATACTATCTTCAGTCCGCGAAAGCATTCTGGTAAAATATACTGATGCGGCACCGCAGCAAAGACCTAATATTAAATAAAATGGAGTGGACCAAGCAGAGAAGCCTTCTGTGAGTTTGAAAAAAAACAAAATATCATCCCCAAGCAAAATTAATGAAATTAGCTGGCCGCAAACCGAGGCAATTAAGATGGGAATAAATTTATTTATGGTTACATCTGTCAACATGACTTCAACGGCAAAAATGACACCAGCTATCGGAGAATTGAAAATAGCTGATACCGCTGCGGCTGCCCCACACCCAATCATCAGAGTTCTTTTTTTGTAATCAAGATGTGCCATACGTGCCAAGTTAGATCCTATGGCTGAGCCTGTGACTACAATAGGAGCCTCCAATCCAGCCGAGCCACCAAAGCCCACCGTAATAGCACTGGTTAGCATGTTTGAATACATCCTTGTTTTGCGAATGATGGAAGACCTTTTGGAGATGGCATATAAAACTTTACTTATTCCATGTCCGGTACTGTCGTGGAGTATATATTTGGCAATAAATACGGTCAATAAGATACCTATTGTGGGATAAAATACCCATAAGTACTTCCAACCTGTTACTTCAATATTATTTTGAAGTATTTGCTCAATGAAATGAACGGTTGTTTTAAGAGTGACCGCAGCTAGCCCTGCCAATAGGCCGACAAAGCCTGAAATGATGAGAGTGAAATTGTTATCATTGATGTGTTTAAGCCGCCAGATGAGTAGCGGCATTAATGGGTTTTGATAGTTCATTATTACAATGTCGCCGTGGTTTTAAATCTAATCATTTTAAATAAAGGAAGCCTGCTGTTTAACAAGAGCTTCTTCTATATATTGGAAGGTCGAAAGTATTTCAGGTTGACCATCTACCACAGCAACATTATGTTCAAAATGAGCAGAAGGTCTTCGATCTGCAGTAACAATTGTCCATCCATCTGCTAATTGAATTACATTTTTGGTGCCTAAGTTAACCATGGGTTCAATGGCTAGCACCAGACCCTCTTTTATTTTGCGACCAGACCCTCTTTTCCCAAAGTTGGGAACTTCCGGGGCTTCATGCATTTTTTTACCTAATCCATGACCTACTAGTTGTCGAACGACTCCAAATCGATTCTTTTCAGCGTGGTTTTGGACTGCATAACTAATGTCCCCAATGCGATTACCCATTATCATTTGTTCAATACCTAAGTAGAGGCTTTCCTTGGTGACCTTTAATAAATTTTTAATTTCATCGGAGATTTCCCCTACAGCGAAAGTAAAAGCGTGATCTCCGTAATAGTTGTTTTTTAATGCTCCACAATCTACTGAGATAATGTCTCCATCGATTAATGGTTTGTCATTGGGGATACCATGTACAACTTGTTCATTGACTGAAATACAAAGGGTGGAGGGGAAATCGTATAAACCTAGAAAACCAGGTAGGGCACCTTGATCTCTGATGTATTCTTCTGCCTTTTTATCTAATATTCTTGGAGATATTCCTGGCTTTATATTTTCTGCTATTAAACCTAGTGTCTTGGAGACGATCAATGCACTTTCCCTGATTAACTCGATCTCTTCTTTGTTTTTATAATGGATCATGATTTTTCAATAAAACAAAGATAATAATAAAAAACCCTGACAGATTCCGTCAGGGTTTCAGTTTTTCTTTATGTTATTAATTTGATTAAGATTTTGGAATATTTTCCAATACTTCCTTGATAGGCACTCTTATCCCATCTCTATAGGAAATGATCCAAGCATCAGAAACACCCATCTCGCGCATGTATTTTTTGAATGTATCAGCTTCCCAATAATCTCTGAATACGCCCAAAGTATACCTCATTAGGCCATCTTCTCCTACCTCTCCAAAAAAGCTATCGGATTTATCTAAATATTTGCTGAGATCTTTGTTTTGAAAGGCCCCGATTTGAACCTTGAATGCAATCCCTTTGACAACAGGTCTCTTTGTGGTCATTGAACTTCCAGAAGTGGTTACGCCCTCTTTTGCTTTTTTTGCACTCGCGGCCATTTGCTCTCTCATCTCTTTCATTTGCGCTTCATATTGAGCGATCTGATCACCTCTTTCCTTGTTCGCGGCATCGTTTGCAGACAATTCATCATTTAATTTCGTTATCTGACTTTTTAAACCTTTATTTTCGTCAATGAGCGATTTATACTGTTCAGCTGTCAGTGATTTGACTCTTTTTTTCCATTCTTTCTTTTCTTTTTTCGACAATTGACTCATTGCATCAAAAGATACTACCAGGCCTAAAATCAAGATGAATAAAGTTGTAAATTTTTTCATTTTATATTAATATAAGTAAGAATTGCGTAATTATCGGTCATAAAGTAAGAGAATTAACTTTTAATATCCAAAATTAAGCTTTGATAGATCCGATCATTTCCTCTGGTCTTACCCATTCATTAAACTGGGTTTCGTTTACCAATTCAAGAGCCAATGCCGCTTGTAGCAG
Source organism: uncultured Marinoscillum sp. (assembly GCA_902605755.1). Classification (GTDB taxonomy): domain Bacteria; phylum Bacteroidota; class Bacteroidia; order Cytophagales; family Cyclobacteriaceae; genus UBA4465. Next base: position 17,939 of record CACLDR010000035.1, read on the forward strand.
TGTAGTACCTTCTTTATGGGCTTTTTTTGCAATTTTAGCGGCATTTTCATATCCAATATGGGGATTAAGTGCAGTAATGAGCATCAGAGATTTTTCCAATTTTTCTTGAATTACTTTGTAATTTGGTTCAATACCGACCGCACAATTATTGTTAAAGGATTTACAGGCATCTCCAAGCAGGCGGGCCGAGTTGATGATATTGTAGGCCATAATGGGTTTGAAAACATTGAGTTCAAAGTGTCCGCTCATCCCCCCTATTGTCACTGCCACATCATTTCCCATAACTTGGGCACAGACCATGGTGAGGGCCTCGCACTGAGTAGGGTTAACCTTTCCAGGCATAATTGAAGATCCAGGTTCATTTTCAGGAAGTATGATTTCACCAATACCACTTCTTGGACCTGATCCAAGCATACGAATATCGTTACCTATTTTCATTAAGCTCACGGCCAATTGCTTTAAAGTGCCATGGGTTGCCACTATGGCATCATGGGCGGCTAAGGCCTCATATTTATTATCTGCTGAGATAAAGGGAATTTTTGCATGTTTAGCAATGCATTGGGCGACTAATTGGGCATATCCTTTTGGGGTATTTAGACCCGTACCTACAGCTGTACCTCCCAATGCCAATTCAGCTAGATGTTTAAAAGTATTTTTTAAGGCCTTTAGGCCATGATCTAGTTGTGAGACGTATCCAGAAAACTCTTGTCCTAAACTCAAAGGTGTTGCATCCATGAAATGGGTTCTACCTATTTTTACAACTTTCGAAAAACTCTTTGCTTTATTGTTTAAGGTATCTCTTAGTAACGTTATGGACGGGATGGTTTTTTCTAGCAGTATTTTATAGGTAGCGATGTGCATGGCTGTTGGAAACGTATCGTTTGAAGATTGACTTTTATTCACGTCATCATTGGGGTGGATGACTTTTTTTGCATCTGTTAGCTGACCACCTTGGAGAACATGACTTCGATTGGCGATGACTTCGTTACAGTTCATATTG
>CACLDR010000036.1 GCA_902605755.1 uncultured Marinoscillum sp.
GACATTCTTAAGCTGTAAAAAACTCTACAAAGAAAGTCCTGCACTCAAAATTGCCATTACAGGGCTAGCAATTGAATCGAGTACTTTTTCACCTGCTCTTACACATGAAGAAGCTTTTCACGCCAAGACTGGCGATGCTATTTTTGACGATTATCCTTTTTTAGGACAAAATACAGCCATGAGAAAACGTGCCAATTGGATCCCCATTCTCACGGGTCATGCATTGCCAGGAGGACGCGTTACACATGAGGCTTATGAGCGGCTAATAAATAAAACCTTGGACACACTCAAAAAGTACAAACCCTATGATGGATTGTTTTTTGATATACATGGAGCGATGAGCGTCGAGGGCCTGGAAGATGCCGAAGGTGACTTAATAGAAAGGATTAGAAAAGTTGTTGGAACACAAACATTAATCTCAACTTCCATGGATTTACATGGAAATGTTTCTCAAAAATTAGCACAACACACTGATCTAATCACTTGTTATCGTATGGCCCCCCATGAGGACGCGCTAGAGTCCAAAAATCGAGCAATTGAAAACCTTTTGATTCGGTTAGAAAATGGTAAGGGGAAGCCCGCTTTTAAAGCATGGATTCCTATTCCGATATTATTACCTGGTGAAAAACAAGTACCCGAGTAGAACCTGGGAAAAGTCTCTATGAAAAAGTAGGACCCGCTGCTGCACAAGAGGGTGTCATCGATGCTGCCATTTGGATTGGTTATGCTTGGGCTGATGAGCCCAGGAACCATGCTGTGGTCATGGTTACAGGTGATGACCAACTCGTGATCAAGAAAACAGCTGAATTTTTGGCATTGAGCTTTTGGGAAAAGCGAAACGAGTTTGAATTTGTGGCTCCCACCGCAACTTTTGAAAAAAGTTTATCTAATGCCGTGGCCAGTAAAAAAAATCCGTATATCATTAGCGATATGGGTGATAACCCAACTGCAGGAGGTGCTGGTGATGTCACGTGGACTTTAAGGCAAATTTTAGATCATCCCGAACTCAAATCAATTGACGGGCCCGAACTAATTTATGCTTCCATACCTGGTCCTGAACTCATTGAACAAGCTAATTTAGTAGGCATTGGTGGAAAAGTATCAGCTTACGTAGGTGCACAAATAGACCATCGCTATGCGCCTCCTATTAAACTAGAAGGAACCTTAGAAGCCCTCATTCATGGTGATGTACATGCTGATACAGAAGCAGTTGTCAGAGTGGGAAGTGTTAAAGTCATTGTCACCAAAAGAAGAAAACCATATCATTATGAAAAAGATTTTACCCGATTGGGATTAGATCCGAGAAATTCAGAAATTCTTGTTGTTAAAATTGGCTACTTAGTTCCTGAACTCTATGATATGCGAGGAGATTGGATTATGGCGCTTACCCCAGGCGGGGTGGATCAAGACTTAGACAGACTAGACTATAAAAGAATCAAAAGACCCATGTATCCTCTGAATAAAGGAATGAAAGACCCAGACCTTAGGGTTCGATGGATCTCGAGCATGTAGGAGTTAAATGATTTGGACATTTATCTGCCTCAATCATCATATTTTTAAGGTGCGAAATAATGCAAAAACAGCATGTAAAATTTTTTTGGCACAAATAATGTCCGACCAATTAATCCCCCTTAATAAATTATCTATTACAAAAGTAAGAGCCGAAATGGTTTAATACGGGTCCATCATGTGAAAAATAAGCTTCAACAAGACAACCCCCTGAATATAAATATGACTGAAAAACCACTTTGAAAGGACTATTTATACTTTATATCAAGAAATAATACTTTTTTACAGACCATGAATCTAGATCATTACTAGATTAATCCCTCTATTTTGGCTTGTTTAGTTTAAATAATTATTTTACATTCAATTGATACATGGACACCGCACCTAAATGAAGCACCGACTAAGTATGAATAAAATTAGAGGAGCAATTCCTTTGATTGATCCAATATTCTTAAATACTCCTCAATTTTTTTCTAAAGGCTTAAGTGATGTTTTCAATTGTAAACTTATGGTAAAAATTGAAACCCTTAATCCCATCAAATCCTTTAAAGGAAGAGGTGCTGAATTACTCTTAGCACAAATAAAAGAATTTAATCCAGTAGTTTGTGCCAGTGCGGGAAACTTTGGCCAAGCCATGGCTTATGCCTGCCAGAAAAAAAAGGTCCCTTTAACAGTTTTTGCGAGTAAAAATGCTAACATATATAAAATTAAAATGATGCGATCTTTTGGAGCAGTAGTTAAATTGATGGGCGAAGACTTCGATGAGGCTAAAATTATCGCAAAAGCATTTGCTAATAAACAAGAAATTAAGTTCGTCGAGGATAGTAAGGATTTAGAAACTCTGGCGGGGGCAGGTACCATCGGGTTAGAGCTTTTAAAATTCCCTGATGCACTAGACACGTTATTAATTCCTTTGGGAAATGGCGCCTTATTTAGTGGTATTGGTAGGGTTTTTAAAGAATTAAGCCCTCAAACCGAATTAATAGCGGTACAATCAGAGGGAGCTCCTTCCATGGTTGAATCCATTCGTAGCCAAAAGCTAATCACTTATCCTTCTGTGAATACCATTTCTGATGGTATTGCGATCAGACTCCCGGTAAAACAATCTTTAATCGATTTAGAGCATTTTATAGATGATGCACTTTTGGTTTCCGACAACGCAACCTTAAAAGCAATGAAACTTTTGCACCAACATTTGGGTATCGTTTGCGAACCATCAGCTGCCGTAGGAATAGCAGCAATGGCAGATAACAAAAATCGGTGGCGGAATAAAAAAATCGGGACAATTATTTGTGGAGGTAATTTAACTTCTGACCAATTTAAAAATTGGATTATGGATTATTAATTGGAAAATAAAAAAATTATAAGTTGAAAAGATCAATATACTTTTCAAAAAAATGCTGCGAATTTTGAGTTGAATTTAACTTTAAAGGGATAATCATGGAAACTTATTTGCTTAAGTTTATGTTTTTTTTTCGTTAGAGTTTTCAATTATATTCTCAATCAAAAATATTAAAAATAGTATTTTCTTAATAATAAGCATATCGTGAAGATGATAGACCACATTATCAACGAACTTTCCGATCTAAGGAAAAATTTAAATAACCATAGGATTTATTCTACCTTAAGAAACACTAGACACATTAAAACTTTCATGGAGCTCCATGTCTTTGCAGTTTGGGATTTCATGTCATTACTTAAATCATTGCAGCAAAGGTTGACACAATTACAGGTTCCTTGGATACCTGCTAAAAATGCAGTTTTGGCACGATTTATCAATGAGATTGTACTGGGTGAAGAAAGCGATTTGAATGAAATAAACCAACCCAAAAGTCACTTTGAAATGTATTTAGAAGCTATGAGAGAAATTGGAGCAGATACATCAAAAATAGACTTTTTCATTGAAGAAATAACAAAAGGTACAGAAGTAGCAGCAGCCTTAAATCACACTCAGTTAGAGAAAAGAGTAGTTGATTTCACAAAATATACTTTTAATATCATATCAACCCAAAAGTCACATTTGATTGCAGCAGCTTTCACATTTGGTCGGGAAGACATTATTCCTGATATGTTTAATGAGATCTTGAGCGAAGGGGATATTAATAAAAAAAAATATAATAAAATCACGTACTACTTTAATCGACATATCGAGCTCGATGGAGATGAACACGGTCCTTTATCTTTAAAAATGGTTTCTGAACTCTGTGGTGAAGATACTAAAAAATGGAAAGAAGTTTTGGGTGTGGCTAAGAACTCCATTGAACACCGAATCAGGCTTTGGGATGCCATATCAGATAAAATAGTAGGACAATAGTTAATTCTAAAAGCCATTGAATAACCCTCAGAGGTATTCAAGATCTTCCTATTTTTTCATCATCTCAGACCTGGTTGATATTTGATTTGGGCTCGAGCATCTACATCTTCTCTATAAAACGCCACTTCTTTGAGCGAGTGATTTGCATACAATGATATTTGATCATCAAAATGGGGTGAATTTGGGTCTCCACTTTGTCCCCCTGCCAAAATTGATTTGGCTTTCAGTCTATCCCCAAAAGAAACAACGGCTACAAAACTATTTCCTCTGGTACCATATATCTTTTTTGTATTATTATCATAGCTCGAACCATAAGCTGCCAAGGCACCCCAATTGCCCGAAACCAATCCTATAGGTAAACTAGGCTTTTCATCACTAAAATTTTGCCTGATAGCCCCATTTAAACGCTGATATCTGTTAACATGACCCCAAGGTTGATTCCAAGAACCAAAATCTTTATTGAGATCAGCTATGACATTTTTAAAAAGAAGCAATCTTTCACTTGTAGGCGATGCCTCACTCCAATATCGCACTAACTCTATGAATTTCAAACCGTCCGGCCGACCCCCCTTTTTTAGATAATTAGTGCCATAATAATGAGCTAGCGTCATGGCCACTGATTCCTTTGAAACAGCAAAATCCCAATTACGTAGAATCTCAATCGGTGCCGAAAGAGCAGCTTCTTTTTCCGACTGATCATAGGCTTTAATCAATCCAGGAATCAATATTTCAAAGGCAGGCAAATAGGGATCATAAGCCAATTTAATAAGCTTATCTAAGTCCATATCTACGCTTTCTTTAAGTAATCTTATGGCATGAAGACTCCTAAAATTTTCTTCATCTCTTGACATATAAGAAGGATAATTTTCTTTTTTTGGACTATACTGACCTGCAGAAGTAAAAGGAGTTGAATTACAATTTTGAATCCATCCATTAGGCGGATTGATAACCCTAATGACCTCTGAAAGAGAATGTAATCCTTTCCAATCCGTAGAGGGATTACTTCCATCTACAGGTTTACCATAATCAAATTTTATATCCCTTTTGGGAATAAAATTCCCGTGATAATAGGCAATATTTCCTTGCGCATCAGCGTAAACTGTATTATTCGAAGAGTTAGTACGCATATCCATCATTTTATTAAATCCCTCCAGATTATGTATTTTGGTTCGAATATAAGACTGTGATAGAGCCTTTATGGGTTTCCACATTAATGCGGTTGAAGTCCATTTATCGTCTGTCATGTGGGTAATGGGGCCGTGATGCGAACGATAAGCAGTAATACTTTTTTCCCTGATATTATCCCCCTGCTTGTATTTCAACTTAACATTATAGGAAGAAATAGGTCTTATTTCATCACCATATTGATAATAATAAGCCCCTTCTTTTTCGTGTACCTTTTCCACAAATTCATCGATGACATCTGTGTAAGTACTGGTATGCATCCAACCCAATTTTTCATTAAAGCCTTGATAAACAAAAAACTGACCCCAGGTCACCGCTCCGTATGCATTTAAACCCTCTTCACTCACAACATGAACTTCTCCCCGAAAAAAAAAAGAAGTATGTGGATTAATTAATAGTAAGGCATTTCCAGAACTTGTTAGTTCTTTCCCAATAGCTATCCCATTAGATCCTTTTGGTTCCATCAGGTATTCTTTGATCATTGCTTGACGATCATTACCAACAATTGAGATTGGCTGATCACCTTCATAAAAAGATTTTATTTTAGATATCGATACCCGCTCGATATCACCTCCAATGGATCCCTCACTGAAGTAAAATGGCATCCAAGGTTCGAAGTGAGTTAATAAATCTGGTTTTACTTGTGGATGGGTAAATAAATAATAATTAATTCCCGCTGCAAAGGCATCACAAAGATCTTTTAGCCACTTAGGACTGGCTTCATAGGCGTCAACTGCCTCACTTTTAGTCATAAACAAGTTGACCCTCAAATCACTATAAAGGGCCTCCTCTCCTATTACCTCTGCCAACCGCCCGATAGCCCATATATAATTTCGCTCCAATCTGTAAAAATCATCTTCGCATTGAGCATATAAGAGCCCAAATACCGCATCTGCATCTGTTTTACCATAAATATGAGGAATCCCAAAATTATCTCTAATAATTTCTACGTGTGCAGCCTGAGCCTCCCACTGTTCAATTTCGGTGGTACTAAACTCATCAACACAACCCAGTAATCCTGAAAAAATGAGTAAATAACAATATTTATCTGTTTTCATAATTCATCACTCTAACTAATCAAGTTATCCATAAAATTAATTTAAAAAGACATTATGACAATAAGGCACGCATATTCCCTTTATTTAATCTCAAATTTAATTTCAACCTCCGCATTAAAACAATCAAAATACTTATCCATTAAATCTCTTCGCAAATTCTTTCAATATTTTGATTATTCTTGTAGCCGAATGAAAAATATATTCAACAATCAATTCCCAAATTCTATGAGAGGTTTAATCTTAAAAGAATTTGATAAAGGTCTTACTGTCGGAGATTTAACCGTCCCTAAACCTATCAAGGGAGAGATCTTGGTGAAAATCGACAGTGCCCCTATCAATCCATCAGATTGGGCTTTTTTGAGGGGGTTGTATACCTCTCCCAAAAAATTGCCTGTGGTGGCTGGATTTGAAGGTAGTGGAATCGTAATGGCCACCGGAAATGATTTTTTTTCTCGAAGATTATTAGGTAAAAAAGTAGCCTGTTTTGCTCCCCCCGGTGGAAATGGTACATGGGCAGAATACACACTAACCCAAGCAAAAACTGCAATCCCTTTGAAAGAAAAATTAAGTTTAGAACAAGGTTCTATGTTGTTGGTCAATCCTTTATCAGTGATCGCTCTTATTAGTATAGCTAAAAAAAAAGGAAGCCGCACCATCGCCAATACTGCAGCAGCCAGCGCTCTAGGCCAATTACTTGACAAAATGTGCAAATCAAGTGGTCTTCAATGTATCAATATCGTACGGCGACCCGAACAAGTTGAGTTACTCAAGAAAAGCGGTACTCAATTCATACTCGATAGCTCATCCCATACCTTCAAAAGTGAAATGGATAAATTATTCAAACAGCTTGATGTAAGAATCGTTTTTGATGCACTTTCGGGAGCAATGGTTTCCCAATTATTGGCTTCCTTACCCAAGGGTGGAGAGGTTATGTTATATGGTGCCTTATCTGAACAAGAAATGATGGTTCCCCACGGAAGATTTATTTTTGAAGACAAGAAAATAAGTGGTTTTTGGCTTTCAAAATGGATAAGTGAGCAATCAATGTTCACTCTACTACATTCATTTAATAAAGTACAGAAATTTTTATGTAGTCAGCACAAAATTCAAATAAGAAATCGAATGTCATTGGCACAAGTCACAAAAGGCATAAATACCTACCCAGAAAATATGACTGAAGGAAAAATTCTAATCAAACCATGGCAGTATTTATCTTAAATGATGCTTGGAATTAATATTTAAAATATGTCAAGAAATAGCTTTATTCAATACATAAATAAGCATAAAAGATTGTCACCATATGAAAGAAATAAGCTTGAATAGTTCACTGTCTGAACTCAAAAAGATAATTGTGAAAAATAATTTGATGCACGAGAAAGATCAAATTTTAAATATAGAAAAACCGGGCGCAGGTAACATGAATGTAGTCCTCAGAGTAATAACCCAAAAAGGCAGTTTAATACTTAAACAGTCAAGGAATTATGTCAACAAATATCCTCAAATACCGGCTCCAATTAATCGTATTGATATTGAAGCCCAATTTTATCAATTAATTCATACCTCATCGTGCCGTCATTACCTTCCCAGACTCTTAGGGTATGACCAAAACAATAAAATCATATTCTTGGAGGATCTAGGAAAGTCCTCTGATTATCAAGTATTGTATCAAAATAATATTGATTTATCTCAAAAAGATTATGTTGCGATCCTTTATTTTTTGCGCCAACTACATAACACCTCATTTAGTGAACCACAGAGCTCACAATTCCCAAAAAATTTAGCATTGAGACAGCTTAATCACGAACATTTATTTGTATATCCTTACTCAGAAAAAAATAACTTTGACCTCAGCGAAATAAAACCCGGCCTTCAACGACTAGCTCAAAAAATGAGACAAGATACCTCATTAAAAAAGGCAGCTATCCAGTTGGGTAAAAAATATCTTTCAGAGGGCAACTCTCTTCTTCATGGTGACTACTACCCTGGAAGTTGGTTAAAAACGAAATCTGGTTTTCATGTCATTGATCCTGAATTTTGTTTTTTTGGCCCCAAAGAATACGATCTTGGAGTATTAAGAGCACATCTAAAGATGGCAGAACAGCCAATATCCTATCTAACCGACTTTTGGAAACATTATCCTGCATCAGATGTGAATTATTCTTTGGTTGATCAATTTGAAGGTATGGAACTTATTCGAAGGATCATTGGTCTGGCCCAATTACCCCTGAGCTTAAGCCTAGAAAAGATGACAACATTACTTCAGGAAGGCAGGCGTTTATTGATGGTTAGTTGATGCTAATTTTCTGAAAGCCAATGTGGCTACTAAACCTAAAAGAGAAAAAACAGCTAAAAGAGAAAAAACAGCACTATATCCAGTTGCTCCCACATTACTATCCAGTAAATAGCCAATGATTGGACCCGAAAAAATATCGGGAGTATAAGCGATAAAACTAATTATCCCCACGGCAGTCCCCGTCAAATTGATAGGTATAAATCCCTCTCGCATTACAGAAAAATAAAGTGTTCGTAAAGCATATATCCCAATAGCCGACAGAGTGACCCCCAAAAAAAATAAACTATTCAATTCTGGTTTAATAATCTCTGTCGCAAAAATCATACTACCGAAAAACATCATTATAAATGCAAATAAAATCACTAAAGACCCCCGGGTACGATCTGCCAATAAACCAATTATCACACCTACCACCGGTCTTAAATATAATAATTTAGACCCTATATCTGCGGCAGCCATTTCATCATAAAACATGACTTCTTTGGCATATAATGAGAATACATCTGTGACTTTATAGCCTAGATACGCACACAATACAATAATAGTGAGACACCAAACTGAAGGAATTTTCATAACCTTCTTAAAATCACTCCAAAGGAAAACATGTAAGGAATCAATTGAATAATTAGGCTCTTCGCTTTTATCCAAAAGAGAAAAAACTAGTATACCGATCCCTCCAACAAATACTGAGGAAAAGATCAAAACGCCTTTAAAAGCCACTTGTCGATCAAATACTGTTATGATCGTTACATCCTCTAAATAATGAGCAAAAATTAATATTCCCAAAGAACTCAAAAGGGCAGCTACCATTCCCCTACCCCCATCTAAAAAACCAAACGCTATACCCTGGTTTTCGGATCCTCCCCAAATTCTCGTCTGCTTAATCATAGCCCCCCAAAATAAAAAAATAGAAGTAAATCCCCAATATCCATACAGCCATTTGAGAATTGAATAAGATGGATAGCTCATCATCCAAAAGCCTCCAAATGCTGTAAGTACTAAAGCTAATGACATCAATATCCTCGGTGAAAATTTATCGGCTAAAGTCCCACCAAAAAAATAAGAAAATAATCCTACCAAACCATAAATTGAAAAGCAAATGCCCAATTCATAATTTGTTAATTCAAAGACTTCAAGAAAAGTGGGTCTAAATACACGCTGAACTACAAATGGTAAAAAAAATACGGATTCACCAGCTAATATGATTAAAATTAATTCTAATAACCTTTTATTTTTATTTTGTTCATTTATCACACTTAAACTTTAGTTTGTTCCAATCCCTAAGATAAATACAAACTTGAGTTATCCTTTTCAACCACTAAAATTTACAGAGAAATTTACTTACATAGACCCATTGAAATCAACTTATCCACTATTCTGATTATATCCCTTGTATTCCAAATATAATATTACGTTAAAATAATATTAGCCTGAAATTCTTACCCAATAAACCATCTTAAGTCCTTAACTTTAACAAGTAAGTGCTATCAAAAAATTCAAGAATGAAACACATTGTAATTATCGGAAATGGAATCTCTGGTGTTACTGCTGCACGGCACATTCGAAAAAATTCAAATAACCAGATTACCCTAATTTCTGGAGAATCCCCTTATTTTTTCTCGCGAACTGCTCTAATGTACGTTTACATGGGACATATGGAATTTAAACATACACAGCCCTATGAAAATTGGTTTTGGGAAAAGAATAAAATCAATTTAATACATGGTTTTGTCGAAAGTATTGATACCGATGATAAATCGATATTTTTTAAAAATAATACCTCAATTTCTTATGATCAATTGGTGATCGCCAGTGGTTCAAAGCCTAATAAATTTGACTGGCCAGGTCAAAATCTGAAAGGTGTTACAGGTCTGTATCATAAACAAGATTTGGAGCAATTGGAACAATTTGCACCCAATAATCAAGCATGTAAACGAGCAGTAATTGTTGGTGGTGGATTGATTGGTATTGAATTAGCTGAAATGCTGCTAAGCCGAAATATTCCCGTTACCTTTTTAGTACGAGAGAAAAGTTTTTGGAATGAGGTTTTACCCTATCAGGAATCTGAGATGATCAATAGACATATTCGGGAGCATAATGTCGACCTACGTTTGAATACTCAATTAAAAGAAATAAAAGCCAATGGTGAGGGCCAAGTGAGCTCCGTTATCATTGAAGAAACTAGAGAAGAAATATTATGCGATTTGGTAGGCTTAACAACAGGCGTTTCGCCAAACATCGATTTTGTTAAAAACAGTAATATACTGACAAACACAGGCATTTTAGTAAATCGGTTTTTAGAAACCAATATCACTAATGTTTATGCTATTGGAGATTGTGCTGAACAAAAAGAACCCGTAGGTGAAAGAAAAGCTATTGAAACCGTTTGGTATACTGGAAGGATGATGGGGGAGACCTTGGCTCAGACTATCTGCAAGAAGAGAATGGCTTATAATCCCGGACATTGGTTCAATTCTGCCAAATTTTTCGATATTGAGTATCAAACATATGGCTGGGTATGGGCTAAGCCAAAAAAAAATGAAAGCCGATTTTATTGGGAACATAAAAACGGAACTATGTGTATGCATTTGAGTTTTGATAGAAATACAAAGGAATTTATTGGCATCAATAACTTTGGCATGCGAATGCGCCATTCGTTTTTTAATAAAGTTCTTACGGAAAAAAAAACTGTCAATTATGTTTTATCTCATCTCGAAGATGCCAATTTTAATCCTGAATTTTATAAAAAATATGCACCTGAAGTGGTATTTAAATTCAACAAAGAAAATGATACAAAGATTGAATTAAAAAAGAAAAACTGGAGACGGATTTTTAGTGAGAAATAAGAAATGGGTAATTTACAAAATTTAGGATTGGTTGTTTTTATCATATCATTATTCCTTTTCACAGGAACAATTTTTATGGGATCTTTTCATTTATCCCCATCAGAATTAGAGGACTTCATTACTGAAAAAGGTTATCAAAATGAGCTCATCAAAGCGGAACTTACCAAGGCTATTGTAACTGATAAACCACTGAATATTATCGAATTCTCCAGCCGAGTACGAAATGCTTATGCGATTTCAAATACTTATTATGATTTACTAATTCGGCAATATGACGCCGAGAAAAATTGGGATAAAAAGGGTGAGCAATATCAATATAAAATTTTTGGGAAGCCGCACACATTAAGTTTTGATCTTGCTAAAAAAGCGGGCAAAGGCTATGTGAAAAATCATCCAGGTTTAATGTGGATGCTTACTTTTGGTCTTGGGATTTTGGGCTCCTTGATATTTATTTTACCCAATCTAATTTTACAAAGAAAAGCAGGTATAAAAAATAATCACATTTACTTAAAAGCCAGTACAAATAGAGGTTGGATCGCTTGGTTGGTGTTAATCTATCTAGTTTCTTTTTATCTACTCCTATATTTTATGCCAGATTATATAGTTAACTGGACGTTTATTGTCGATCCAATTAGCCTATTTTTAAATGGGAGTCTTTCCAGTCAATGGTTTCTGTATGGCTTTCTCTATTGTACGATTATGCTGATTATGGCCTTGCGCATGTATATCAAATACAGAGACAATAATTACCAATTAATCCGTACCACTTCGGTCCTATTTTTTCAGATCATATTTGCTTTTTTAATTCCAGAAATAATGACCAGCTTAAACATGCCAGGTTATGACTTTAAAAATGCCTTTCCCTTAGATTACGATTTTTTCTTCGATTGGAACTTAGACCATTTACGAAATAGTGGTAGTATTGGACTATTCATTTTGATTTGGGGCATTGTATTAACACTTTTCATAGTACCTGTGATGGTCTACTTTTTTGGTAAAAGATGGTATTGCAGTTGGGTGTGCGGTTGCGGCGGTTTAGCGGAGACATTAGGAGATCCATATCGGCAGCATTCTGATAAAAACCTGAACGCATGGAAAATTGAACGTTGGTTGATTCATATCATATTAGTTTTTTCTTTGGTGATGACTCTCGTTACGTTATATTGTTATTTTACAAAATCCTTATATTTTCTGGGAATTAACTCCCAATGGATCAAAGACAGCTATAGTTTTTTAATTGGAGTCTGGTTTTCAGGTGTTATTGGAACTGGATTTTATCCTATTTTTGGAAATCGCGTTTGGTGTCGATTTGGTTGTCCATTAGCCGCTTACATGGGCATTATTCAGCGTTTTAAATCGCGTTTTCGAATCACGACAAATGGTGGTCAGTGTATTTCTTGTGGAAACTGTTCAACTTATTGCGAGCAAGGCATTGATGTAAGAGCTTATGCACAAAAAGGAGAAAATATTGTTAGATCAAGCTGCGTCGGTTGTGGCATTTGCACTGCAGTTTGTCCGAGAGGCGTATTAAAACTTGAAAATGGCCCAGAAAAAGGAAGAATTAATCCTAAAGATATATTGCTTGGAAATAATATTGAATTAATTCAATTAGTAAATAAAAAGGAAAAATGAAGAAATCAAAAAAAATTTATTGCAAACTGCATCAAGCTAAATCAAACATTTTGATGTAAGATAAAATTCAATAAATTTTAAATTGTAGTAAATAAAGTAATTCATGGAGTCTTAAAGAAAGAAAAAAGTTTATTGCCATTTCAGTTTTTCAATTTCAATAATTCAACCAATTATGGCAGCCCCAAAAAAACAAGAAAGTCTACTAAGGATCACCAAAAACAATCATCACATATTAGTTGAGACCATCCTCTATCTTCTTCTTCTTTTCAGGAATAAGCAAACCACAGGCCGGAGCAAATGTGGAGTTATAATTTAAAGTTGATATCAATAATATACAGCTTTCTCGAAAATGAAAACCATTCTATAGATCCGTCTTTCCCATCAAAACATTTACTTTAGGGTTCATTGGGTTTCCTGAGATCCTTCTAAAGGAAACTATTTGACCAGTATGATAAATAGCATCAGCGAGAGGTCCATTAAGAACATGCCAAAAAGGAAGCGTTTTTCTTTTTGACGGATTTTGAAAAAGTATGTTAAAATCTTCTAATTTATTAATTAATGATACTTTTTCACTTGCTAATTTCAGATTTGCGAGTGTCACCGACCGCAAGTCATTTACATTCATTTGAAAGGGGTCTATTCGTTGATTTACTTCATTTTTGGATGCATTTAAAACCATAATTGAGAGGACATAGATATGCTCCATGGTCTCATAAATTGAACGAGCGTGGGTATCAGGTCTGAAATCAAGATCCTTTGCTTTTAAGTTCTTGGTTGCCCAATAATAACGATACCCAAGCCCATCTATCATACGAGATATGACGGTGCCCTCGGTATAATTTAAGGGATAACTAGGGATTTCTTCGTAAGGAAGCTCAGTTTGAGCCCAACTTAGCGTATTTAAACTGAAGGCACAAATGATTGACAGATAAGTTTGATACCACATAATAAACACTGAAGCTTTTTTCTTTGATAATGTAAATCTAATTATAAATAAATTTTATTCACTTCCTCAATAGATCATCATACAATATTTATCAAAAATGAGATCGATGACATATGATTCCATTTAGTCAATCAATCTGTAGTAGCTTTGTTAGATGACTTTTGAAGATCTTAATTTGAATTCCTCTCTGAAAAATGCCCTCAGAGATATGCAATTAACCATCCCAAGCACTATTCAACACAAAATTTTTTCAGTTATCATGTCCGGGCGCGATACCATAGGAATTGCACAAACAGGCACGGGTAAAACCTATGCTTATTTACTTCCGTGCTTAAGAAAGTGGAAATTTAGTAAGGCGCTTACACCGCAAACCGTGATCATCGTCCCCACACGAGAATTAGTCATTCAAGTCGTTGAGGAAACAAAAAAGTTAACTAAGTACATGGAAGTTTCCATCGTCGGAGCCTTCGGTGGAGCTAATATTAAACCCCAAATGAATGCCCTACATCAAGGAGCTGATTTAGTCGTCGGCACACCCGGTCGACTGATGGACTTAATTCTTAATGGTTTTCTGAAAACCAAATTGGTTAAGACGCTAATTATTGATGAAGTAGATGAAATGCTGAATTTAGGTTTTAGAACACAACTGAAAAATTTAATGACTCTGCTTCCAGAAAAACGTCAGAATCTCATGTTTTCGGCTACCCTAAATGATGAGATACAAAAATTAATTAATTTGTTCTTCAAGCGACCTGAACGTATCGAAGCTGCTCCTGCTGGTTCCCCATTAGAAAATATAAATCAAATTCTTTATTCAGTACCTAACTTTAATACTAAAGTCAACTTTCTGAAAGAGCTGTTGACCGATAAAAAGCTCATGAATAAGGTGTTGGTGTTTGTCTCGAGCAAAAAGTTGGCTGATGACCTTTTTGAAAAAATTCACAAATTCTTCCTTAAGGAAATGGGAATTATCCATTCAAACAAATCTCAAAATTTTAGATTTGATGCATTCAAAAAATTTCAATCTGGAACCTATCGTATATTAGTTGCAACTGATTTAATCTCTAGAGGCTTAGATATCTCAGAGGTATCGCATGTTATTAATTTTGATCTTCCGGAAATTGAAGAAAATTACATTCACCGCATAGGAAGAACAGGTCGAGCTGAAAAAAAAGGCAACGCAATCTCCCTTTTTAGTCCATATGAAGCCCGTAAAAAATTAGCTATCGAAAAATTGATGAATTTTGAAATCCCAACTAAAACATTACCTAAACTTATTAAACTTTCAACAGTTTTAACTCAAGATGAGTTACCCAAAACCCGTCAGCCCAATCTCGAATTGAAAAACCCATTATCAAAGCCGTCGGGACTGGCCTATCATGAGAAAAAATTGAAAAATAAAAAAAATAAAAACAAATTAAGGTATATTGATAAAATAAAACGTAATAAAAATCGGAAAAGAAATCCCAAAACCAGATGATTAAAACATTATTATTATGTCTAGGAGCAGGGTAGATATAAGAATTTAAACCTAAATTAGAATATTTTATTATTTACATCGGTCATTAAATTAGAGTAATGTGAATTATCGGAGATTGGGAAAATCTAATTTGCAAGTAAGCGAAGTCAGTTTAGGCTGCATGTCCTTAGATCCAAAGATTGAAGATCATAGTAGTCTTTTAAATAAGGCTATTGATTCAGGGATTAACTATTTTGATACTGCCGACTTTTATGATAAAGGTATTAATGAATCTATCATTGGAAAGTCTCTTGGATCTAGAAGAAAAGAAGTGATTTTAGCAACTAAAGTGGGCAACGTATGGGATAATAATGGAAAAACTTGGCATTGGAATCCTTCCAAAAAGTATATTTTATCTGCAGTTGATTATAGTCTCAAAAGACTAAGAACAGATTTTATTGATTTATATCAATTACACGGGGGCACTATTAAGGACCCTATTGACGAAACCATCGAGGCTTTTGAAACCTTGGTTGATTCAGGTAAGATACGTCATTATGGCCTCTCATCTATAAGGCCTAATGTAATTCGCACTTACGTAGAAAAATCTAATATTACCAGTGTTATGGTTCAATACAGTTTACTTGACAGACGATCAGAGGATCAAATTTTACCCTTATTACAATCCCAAGACATTGGCGTCCAAGCACGGGGTGTTTTAGCCAAAGGTTTACTTAGAGGCAAACCCCCTTGTCCTTACCTAAACCGTTCTGAAGAAAATATCAATCTACTTCAAAAAAAAATTCTTAAAAAAAACATCCCTTATGCTGCTACCGGCTTTGTATTAGCTAATAAGGCCATAAAGACGGCCGTAATCGGTCTAAGCACCGAGCTACAGCTTTTGGATTTCATCCATGGGGCCTCATCTCCTTTGAAGGAAATCGACTTAAAATGGTTACGGAAATGTTTTTTAAAAAATCATTACCTTACCCATCTTTAACACTCCTATTCATTATCATCATTCATGAAATCAGCAATTAATTTATGGAAATGATGAACTCCTTTTTCACGTTCTGGAGAAAAACGACCCGCTTGATAGAACCTAGATTTTAACCCTTTTTGAACCCCCTCTACTACATATTCATCCTCTCGTTCCACTTTATCAATGAATGATCCAGACCCCTTTTCAAATTTTGATTCATCCCAAACATAGGTAATGAAGGAGATTTTGGTCTTATTTATGTTAAGAGGTTTTACTATATTTACGGATAAACCCCAAGGATAAAAGTTAAACATCATATTAGGAAATATCCAATAGAAATACGCCGCCACTTTTTTTCCAAAATCAATATGACCCTCGGGTAGATCAAAGACTTCAACATCATTTTTAGCATAACCGATTTGAAGATTACAATAATCATAAATCTCTGTCGTATAATTACCATAATCTAACGTCTCATTTAAATCTTTATGAACAAAGGAAATATGAAATCCCTCTAAAAAATTATCACAATAAAGTGCCCAATGAGCATTAATTAAATAATCTTTAGACAAGGCGGGTTCGAATTTAAACTGTTCAAGGGGCAAAAAATCAGTTCTTTCATGCAATAACTTTAGCACCGAAGCAAAATCAAATTGAGGTGACATACCAACAAACAAATGTGGCCCTAAATTCTTGAGTTGAAATTTATGCAAGTTATCACAAGCTCTCGGAAAATCTTGTGCTTTGTAAAATTCTGGCATAAATTCAAATTTCCCTTCTTGACTAAATCTTCGACCATGATAGGCACAAAGCAGTTTATTTACTTTCCCCGGTTGTTGTACAATTAAGATTTCCCCTATGGGTACATACATTACTAAAACAGTTCAACTCGTCTTTGGCATTTCTGATCAATAACATGGGCTCCGCTATGTAATGATCAAATAAGAAAAAAGGATAGGAATAATTAGACAATGGTACGAGATCATCTGAGCCTATCCATTGCCAACTTTTTATAAAAATTTTATCCTTTAAAGCATCAAAAATATCTTGATCTTTATAAAATGAGGCGGGAAGTGTAGATGCTTGCGTAATATCTGGATCAATAAAAAATTGAGTTGCCATAACTTATTTATATTATCTTTCGAAATTATATTCAAATATGCTTGATTAAATCAAAAATGTCAGATAAAAATGTAAAAATTGGTTTTTGGACGACTTCCGCTCTGGTTGCGGGGAATATGATTGGTTCTGGAGTCTTTTTAACTCCGTCTGCACTTGCCGCCTACGGTCCGATCAGCGTGATAGGTTAGATTTTTTCTGGGCTTGGCGCACTGTCACTCGCTTTTGTCTTTAGTCAATTGAGTAAAGTTTTGCCAAATTCACATGGTGGACCTTATGCTTACACAAGAATTGGATTGGGAGACTTTTCAGGATTTTTGGTGGCTTGGGGATATTGGATCAGTATTTAGTGTTCTAATGCGGCAATCATTGTAGCAATGGTCAGTTATCTTGGTTATTTTTTCCCTATTTTAAATTCAAGTTCATTAGTTGCCGTAATTACAGGTCAGCTCATCTTATGGATAGTGACCTATATCAACACCTGTGGAATAAAAGAGGTAGGAGTTGTACAAGTTGTAACTACTATTTTGAAAATCGCTCCACTATTTTTAATTGGAATTTGTGGACTTTCTTTTATTGAAATAGAGAATTTTACACCGCTAAATATTTCTGAATTTTCAAATAGTCAAGCCATTACAGCCGTTGCCGCATTTACGCTTTTCTCATTTTTAGGACTTGAAAGTGCAACGGTACCCTCTAAAAATATAATTAATCCTGTCCGTACAATTCCTCGAGCCACGTATTTTGGGTTAGCAATAACCTTCCTTATTTATTTTCTAGGTAGCGTATCCATAATGGGAATGATTCCATCGGAACAATTAATGCATTCACCCTTCCCTTATTCTGAGGCTGCAATCATAATATGGGGGCCAATTGGAGGAACTTTGGTTAGTATAGGAGCAATTTTTTCGACTCTAGGAGCTTTAAATGGATGGATTTTAATCCAAGGTCAGGTACCTTGTGCGATTGCAACTGATCATCTATTCCCCAAAGTTTTTGCAAGACTTAATTCGCAAAAGGTCCCCTCAAACGGTTTAATTATT
>CACLDR010000037.1 GCA_902605755.1 uncultured Marinoscillum sp.
TTGATACCCTTCATCTGGATAGGCAGTGATTATAATTTCAGATTGCTTAGGGAAGTATCTTCTAGAGGGATTAATGTAACCATTGCCAACTGAAAAGGTAGTTAACTTGAAAAGTCCGCTTGTATTTATTTTTGATTCTGATAGTTTTAAATATTCCGTATTCCCAGCATCTACAAAAATTATATATCCACCATCAGGTGTATTTTCAACATATTCGCCCGCTTTTTCACCTTCAATCTTATCTGATGTAAAATCCCAAACAAAATTTCCCAAACTATCAGTTTTAATTGTCAAAATACGCCAGCGGTCCCAATAATAAGAACCGTTAAAGAACCCAGGCTCTATTCCCGTTCCACATGTGATTATATATCCACCATCTGGAGTGGACCTAACACCGTAACATTCATCAAATATTTTCCTTGGATCTCCGTTTAGTGGTTCCCCAAAACGATTTTCCCACTCCAAATTGCCATATTTATTGACTTTAATAATGAGTGCATCCCAACCAACCGAAGGTGGTGAATTGGTATGCCCAGCCAATACATATCCGCCATCCAAAGTCAAGTCCATATCATAACAATGCTCGTCTCTCTCACCTCCATATGCGTGAACCCAAAGGACATGTCCAGCTGTATCTGTTTTTATCAAGCAAAAGTCCATGTTAGAATTAGAGCCTCTGTAAACCGTAGAGCTTATAACATAGCCCCCATTAACATCATCTTTTAGAATTCTCATTCCAGAAGGTATTTTAATACCGTTATCCTCATCAACTAATT
The DNA here is from genome assembly GCA_902605755.1 of uncultured Marinoscillum sp. Lineage (GTDB taxonomy): Bacteria > Bacteroidota > Bacteroidia > Cytophagales > Cyclobacteriaceae > UBA4465. The sequence goes on from CACLDR010000037.1 coordinate 777, forward strand.
TTTTAACCCACAATAAATTACCTAGAGAATCTGTTTTCATTATTATCCCGTCACTTTCCATCGAAAGGAACCCATTTTCATTGGTACCGTTAATGTAGCCCGTCATTATAATCTTTCCATCCTCAACTTCTTTTACTCCTTCGATCGCACCGAAACCCTCATTCTTATAAAACTTAATCCAACGTATATCGCCAGATTTTGCATTTAAACTTAGTAAAACTCTCTCTTGAAGCATATGTTTACCATGGAATCCACCTATCAATAAATGGCCTTTTGAAGTTTCCTCGATACTCGTAGCACCGTATTGGTCTTTTGTATCCCCTATTCTAGAGACCCACTTTGTCTTCCCAGTCGAATCCAATTTTATCACAATTAAATGATTTTCCTCTAAACCCGCCGAAATGTATTCACCATTACCGGTTACAAGTCCACATTTCGGGAAATCTTCCTTACCATTTTGGATTTGATTATGCCCAACTATCCAATCAACTTTAGGAATTTGAGCACAAATTATCAGACAATTAAGCCAGCCAAAAAAAATTAGCATCAAAATTTTTAGCCGATGGGCAAAAAATTTAAAAAGAAATAACTCATTCAGCTCCTTGATTCCCATTAAAACGACAATATCATTTCTTCCACACATAGCGTCACAATTGGCATCATGTTTATGTTATTTTAATAGCCCGGATTTTGAATCAAATTACTGTTCAAATCAAGTTCTGATTGAGGGATGGGTTGAATCTCACTTCTACCATTCACAAAAGTTTCAAAGTTAGGATCACGTATAGCGTTGCTGGCATTGTACATACCCCAACGTTTTAAATCAAAAAAACGAGTTACCTCACCCGATAATTCCACTACACGTTCGTGCTTCAATTGCTCTAAAAATTGATCTTTGCTTAAACCGGGTTGAGCAGTACTCAAAGGCTCCATATTTGCTCTCTGTCTGACCAAATCCACATAGTTATAGGCTTCTGAAGTTTTACCCATTTCGTTTAAAGTTTCTGCATATAAAAGCAATACATCTGCATAGCGAATCAAAATAAAATCTGTCCCACCATCAAATTTGGTAGCAAAACCATCTATAAACTCCTGCTCAGAATATTTAAAATAAGCAGTATTTATTTCGGGGTTTCGAAATTGCGGTTCCCACCAGCTGTATGGTTGATCAATAAATAATTCGGTTGACCCAGGATGAAAAAGTGTCACATCGAGCCTTGGATCAGGGTTACCGTCGACATCGAGTTCTTGTAGAAAAGATTCATAAACAAATTGAGTGGGTTGAATGTCTCCATAAGTGCCTAATTTTTCTCTTGGACTAAAACCCTGGTGCCTGACATGAAAATTAGATTCTATTGCAGGCCCATCATGTAAAAAATTAATCACAAAAACGGCTTCTTTATTAACTGTATTATTTTCTGAAAAATTATCCGCGAAAGATAATAATAATTCATATTCATTAGAATTAACAATATCCATAAGAAGTGGCTCAGCTTCCTCAAACTTTTGTTGTTGCATGTATATTTTCGCAAGTAATGCCTGAGCCGAACCTTTTGAGGCTCTACCATAGTCAGCTTCACTGTACTCGCTTGCCAATCGAAGTTCGGGAATAGCCTCATTAAGCAAATTTTCTATCAGGTTATAGAGTTCTCCATTTTCAGCTCGTTTAGGGAAGTCAGATGCTTCTTGAATTCGATCGACAAAAGCTATATTTTCGCCGTAAACAGCGATTAAATTAAAGTAAGCTAGGGCAACTAAAAATTTAGCTTCAGCTTGTATATTTTTCACATTTTCCCCTTCAATGGAGGATCCCTTATCGATTACTTGGTAAGACCTTCCGATCATTGCATAAAAATGAAGCCACAAATATTCACTTAAATAAATGTTCGAATTGAAAATTTTAAATCTAAAAGGGGCATAAAACTCATTAGTAGATTCCCCAGTGCCATCATCAGATAATCCAGTCAAAACGACTGGAAGATTACCAAGATAAAGACCGTCTAATTGTAAAGCATCATAAGCGGCTATCACTCCTTGAAATAAATCATTTTCAGTTTTCCAAAAAGAAGCTTCACTAACTGTATTAGGATTTTCAAGTTCTAATTCGAAGCAAGATGTCACATTGAACAAAAGGCTTAAAATTAATACTTTAGTAATTTTCTTAGACATAATCATTATTCCAAACTTAATATTTAAAAAGTAATATCTAACCCCAACATGAATGTTCGAACGCTAGGGTATGAACGAGGGTCCAAACCCGGAGTAAATACACTTCCCCCTTCAAATTCAGGATCAAGTCCTCTGTAACTTGAGAATGTTAGCACATTTTGTCCACTAACATATAATCGCAAATTTTCCAACCTATTTTGTGGAATATTTACTCCGAGTTGGAAATTGTTGAGTCTTAAATAAGCGCCATTTTCCAAAAATTTGGTACTCTCAAGGTTATTCCCGTGGCCTTGAAAAAAATGAGGTCTAGGATCACTCCCATTCCCATCAATATAAGGGTCATAGTCTTGTGGATAATTAGTGAAATGACCGAAATCTTCGGTCGTCATCAAGGAGTAATAAGTGTTGTAAACATCTCTACCTGATATACCTTGAAGAAAAATTGAAAGGTCGAATAATTTATAAGCAAGATCTATGTTGAACCCATATACAATCTTTGGTATTGGGGACCCAGTAATTATACGATCATCATCCCTACTTATTTTACCATCAGGAATCCCAGTTAAAAAACCATTCTCATTTCTTCCATTAGTATCTCTATATTTGGCATCTCCAACCTGCGGAGTTTCTCCTTGTACGGTGAAATCAGCCGGCAACGCGGCAATATCTTCAGCAGTGTAAATACCCTGATAATCTAATAAATAGAATTTCCCTACTTCATATCCCAATCTTGCCGTCGTCTTACTTGAAATATCAGTACCTACCAATTCGGTAAGTCCATAATTAAGATCGGTTATTTTATTTTCTGTATGCGACATATTTGCAGTAAAAGCATATTTGAATTCTCCTGCACTTTTTCGAAAGGACATTGCGACCTCCCACCCTTTTCTCTCTAAAGAGACCGCATTTATAGATGGAGAACTTCTTTCAATTGCTCCAACTGTTCCTGGCAGGGGAACTTGAGCCAGGATTTTATTAACATCGCCGACATAGTAGTCGCCAGTAAAAAATAGCTGGCCATCCAGCGTTTCAATGTCAATACCTAAATTTGTTTCTTTGAGTTCTTCCCATGAAATATCTGCATTTCTCAACATATCAGATCGAGTGGCACCTAGGGTACTGATACTTGTTGGACCTAAATTGTAATTTACGCCCCCAGTTGCTGTCCTATCAATGGTTGTGGTGTATTCATAATCTCCAATACTGGCATTTCCTACTACACCATACCCACCCCTGAACTTTAAATTATCAATAAATGGAACATTAAAAAAATTTTCTTCTGAGATTACCCATCCACCTGATACTGATGGAAATATACTCCACCTGTTCTCTGGAGCAAATTTCGAAGAGCCATCATTTCTTAGTGCCGCACTGATAAAATATTTTTGATCAAAGTTATAATTGAGCCTACCCAAATATGATCTTATAGCGCTTTGTGTTTCAGAACCATTAGAAGCAATACTTCCCGTGCTATTGCTTAGTTGCCAAAAATTAGTCTCATTGTCGTATCCTCCAATGCTACTGCTACCCAAAACTTTTTCCCTACCCTTTTGCTCAGTTATTGCACCCATAATTGAAAGTTTATTTTTTCCAAATGTCCTTTCATAAGAAATACGATTTTCTATAAAAACTTCAAAATTTTCACTTCTATTCTCTGTCAATCCTGAAAAGTGATTGGTTGACATTCGTATTTGTCCGGCTCTATTGTAACTTTTAAAATTCGAAAAGCCTCCATTCAAGCCTAGGCTAAACCTGTAGTTTAAACCTTTTATAATTTCATATTCAACATAAATATCTCCTAATATGCTAGTGTTTTCTGAAAAATTTTTATAAAGATCCATTACACCAATTGGATTTTCCGACCAAGTTTGAGCCGTTCCGATTTGACCTACTCCGTATCCACTAACTTGTGAAGTATCAAAAATAGGAATCACCGGAAGCATTTCATAAGCCGCTGAAAAGGGAGATATTATGTCACCGTCATCATCTGGACCTGATGCACCCGCAACACCGTCAATGGTACTGCTCCCCAATGTCAGGTGCTGACCAACTGTGATATTTTTTGTTAATTTATATTCAGAGTTCAATCTTGTCGACAATCTATTAAATTGCGGACCTTTGATTGCTCCGTCTTGGCTAAATTTATTGATCGAAAAATAAACACTACTTTTCTCACCACCAGCTGTTATTGCCAAATTTAGATTGTAAGTAATTGCGGTGTTATCAAAAATTTCACTCTGCCAATCGGTATTGACATTTTCATCAAAATCCTCATTAGCTCCAGAGACCCTTGGAGCACCTGCATTATCATGGGCTGCATTTACTATTTCGGCCCATTCGAAATTATTTTTCAAATCAATCCTAGATGGAATTCTCTGCATCCCAACAGTTGAGTTAAAATTGATTTTAGGTTCCCCTTTGACTCCTTTTTTGGTTGTGATTATAATTACCCCGTTTGCTGCCCTACTACCATAAATTGCTGACGCCGATGCATCTTTCAATATTTGAACAGAGGCAACATCGCTTGGGTTAAGGTTAGGGTTGTCACCAGTAAGAATACCATCAATAACATACAATGGATTGTTTCCACCAAAAAAAGATGCTCCTCTAATTTTAATATCTCCTATCGATCCTGGCTTACCCGATGTAGTAACTGTTACCCCTGCAACCCTGCCCTGTAGTTGGTCAGTTATTGATGCAGAATAACTTTTTTTCAATTGATCAGTATTAACTACCGCGACAGCTCCGGTAATATCACCTTTTCTTTGAGTTCCATATCCAACAACAACTATTTCCTTTAGCTCTGTAAGATCTTCATCTAACGTGATATCTATTATTGATTTTGAACCGATCTCGATTTCTTCTTTTTGAAACCCGATGTAGGTAAATTCCAAAGATCCACCTTCCTCAGGAATTTTTATTGAATAATTTCCATTAATGTCCGTGATGGTTCCTGAATTGGAATCTTTCAGGAGTACATTTACTCCGGGTATCTCAGTGCCGTCAGCCGATATAATTTTCCCAGTAATTATCCGTTGAGAAAGTGTAGGAAAAGTTAGGATAATGGTAAATAAACCTAGCAGAAATACATTTTTCATGAAACTTACTTTAAAAAATCAGTAAAATTTAAAAAATTGACAGCAAATTTAATTCATCAAAGTTAGGTAAAGTTTCTGCATCCTTCAAAAACGTATGATAAAAAATCAATTAATCATTTATTTTTCACATGGATTATACTAAACAAAAGAGAAAATAGTTTTATACAAAAAATGAAATCATACGATAAACATTATTCATTTTAAAATGAATAAACAGTTAGATTATAAATTTATTTTAATTAAACGAATATTCTTCAATAGATAATTTTTGAAATAATCACATCAGTTATGTGGTCTAGATAAGATGATCTTTGTTTTTTCCTTAGCTTCGTGCTTGATCCAAACAATTAATTTTAAAAGGCCTTGTACATCATATTCAAATCCTGTTCTAAACCGCTCTCCTTTTGTAATGTATTTATCATTCAATATTAAATTTACCCCTTCCCCATCCCAATTATTTACCACAATTGCAATGTTAGAAAGTGGATTATTTGGACTAGCATCAAATTCTAACTCAATGTTATTCCCACCGGTTTTAGTATCTAGAATATACGCTCTTTGGGTGTAGTCAAAACCGAGATTCTCATAATTTTGAGATTTGAGACTCATTTTTGGTGGTCTATTCCAAGACTTCGCGAGATCCACAAGGTCAGCTGGCTCTTTATTTGTCATCCCATACAAAACCGCGTCTCCTCCCGGATCTCCCCAACTCAGTGATGAATGAGCCGCTCTATCTGGTGCACTCGCACTTCTACCATCAGAGATAATCTGAGCTACAGGCCAATGATTCCACCAAGGGAAATGCGAATACTTAGGCCTAACTTCAAGATTAAAAACCGAGAACCCTCCACCCTCTCGAAATATCATAAAAGGTTTATATTCAGATTTAAAATTAACAAATTGAATAATCGCATCCTTCAAATCGAAAATAGGATATCCATTCTCCCAAGAGTATGATTTACTTTCACCCTCCAAATTCAAAAGTGTACATGCTTCCAAATGAACATTATCCTCAGGCCGAGTTCCGGGCTCATTTAAGAAAATGGTCTCCTGCCATCCTCCCTTCCCGGGTAATACTTTTCTAACGGTTACACCATCGGGATATATGTAGTAATATTCATTGCCCCATTCGCCGAAACCACTCTCATTAGGCAAATCAATTTGTCTGAATTTAACATCCATTTGGAGATATCTCCAATTAATGAGTACCCTTGCATCATTATTTTCAATTATTGCTACCCTGGAACTTCGACATTGAGTATCACTCATGTGCTCGACACATCCAGTTGGCATATACTCTCTTGGACCCTCCTCCAAGAACCAATTACTTCCCGTCTCTCTACTTTGATCTGCCATCCATTTTCCATTTTCAGAAACTTGACATGCAGAATATCTTGTGCCTCTCCAAAACATAACTTTCGTGGGTAATTCATCAAACTGAACTACTACATCCATATAATCACCGATGGGCCATATAGCATCCCATTCAGGATAAAATTTTAATCGAGTGTAATTCGCCCCAAATCTTCCTGAGGATTTGACGGATGGGAATCGACGGAGATCAAAAGGAGGAGGATCCGAGGGCTTTAAAGATTCATATAGTCGTTCAACATCTGCCCCACTAAGTGCCCTACTGTAAACTTTTAATTCATCTACTATCCCATCAAAGGAATAAGATGACGGATAAGTTGCCCAATCTCGGATGGGATCAGTGGGAGGTAAATCCACACTATTTTTACCTATAAAAAACCCCTCATCAAGGCTACTGTAAACGATACCATAATCATGTGTGAAGTTATCATAAGTGTTAGCCATTCTACCATCGATGTAAACTGCTAATCCTCTTTTCTTACTATATGTCCCTACAACGTGATGCCAGGTTTGAATTTCTAATCCTAACTTGGTCTTCGTATTTAATTTTGAATTACATTCATGCCAAACAGATGTTGCATCGGACATATGAAATCCTATTCTCCCTTTTGAATCAACACCAAAATAGAAACCTGTAGTTTTATATTTACCCAAAGTCAAAATAGGAACCCAATTCCATGGATAAGCTCCAATTGATATCCAAGCCTCGATACTTATATCATCTGGTATAGGATCTGTTTCATAACCCTCGTCATCAAATATTTTCGGCAATTTTGGCCATCCATTCAAATAAGAAGAAAATCCGTCAAACTTAATTGCACTCCCTTTTACTCCCTTTACATATTTTGCAAGGCCGTGTATTTCGAAATTCGTTTTGGTTACCCTTTCTTTCGTTGCTACTAATGAAATCTCTTGTTCTCCTTGAGGTAAATCAACATTGAAATTTGGGACCTCTTTTTTATCATTAAAATCCCAATACAAAAAATAATCTTCTTGACAATTTGCGGAAGAATTTATGACAAAAATGATAAATACAGAGGTGAATACTTTTTTCATGGCTATTTATTTTGGAATACTAATAAAAATATGTGACTTTTTTTTTAATTCATCCTATTAACAGTAAGTCGTAATTCAAAGATTAGTAAAGTATAAGTACAAAGTCGGGCAAGTCTCCCATTAAGTTCATTACTTGCTCTTAATCTCTAGTTTCTGAAATAAATTACTATGTAGAGGATGATCTAATCGATTAATAGCACTTTACTGGTATAATTACCTTCAAGATTTTGCATTTTTATAAAATAAATTCCCATTTCTAAACCTCTAATATTGATTGGTGAAATATGATTACCTTTAGGTAACCTCTCATCTAAAATGCTATTGACTAAGCGACCACTTAAATCATACAAATTTATGATTACCCATTGATCCTTTTTTAATTCGAAGCTAATTTTACTATCTAGCGATAATGGATTTGGGAAAATTTTAAAATTTGCTGTTGGGGATAGGTCGCGAGACATCAACGTATTTTCTGCGCCAAGTATAAATTCATTTTGACTGCCTGGGGTCTTACTATATTCTGTACCCCTCCAATTTTTGTAAAAAGCATTGTCGACCCTCGGATCAGAGAGAGCCATCGAATTACCATTCTCTGGCCATGGATATACTGTCTTATATTCTAGTTCATCAACAAGCTCACCTGCCTTGTTGTATAAAAAAATATGACTTCCCAAACGACTTAATCCGAAATCAAAATCACCAATTACATTCGAAATGTCATATTGGCCCTTAAAAACCTCAATATCCCTTGATATTATTAAATATTCACCTGCGTTTAGAATTCTTCCCTGCGGAAATATAAAAGGATCATTACTACCATCTTCAAGCTTCCAACCAGATAAGTCCATGTCGGTGTCCATTGGATTATAAATTTCTATCCAATCATTAGTTAATGAGTCATAATAGCATAATTCATTTATTACTAACCTTTCAAAGTCAGGAATTGGTTGAAAAACAGCATTTACGAATTTACTTTCGGTCATGTCAATTTCGATCTCAGAGTTGACTGATTCAACACCCTCCCAATTTACAAACTCAAATCCTAAATCTGGAATTGCCAAAAGTGTCAACTTCAACTCTTCAAAATATTCACCATTGAAAGGATATTGATTAATGATTTGATTATTTAACTTAATGGAACCTCCTTGATTTAGGTCAATATTCAAAGCATTCATTTCACCACTTAAACTAAAAAAATCCTTAAAATGTTGAATAATGTGCCCTCTTCGATCGTCTAGAAAGTTTTTTATAGTTGATCGGTTTTCTTCGATGTACCAGCGACCACTAACATCCCATCTACTCTCATGATTATCTATCTCTTGAATAACCAAGTTAGCTTTTTCATCAACCCATTGTTTTGAAATCTCAGGTTTAAAATTAGTTGACATTAAATTACACAAGGTAACCAAAAAAAGATTTTCAAAACTTTGACTAGTTAACAAACTCCTTAGTACAAAGGTTGACCATGGTGGGTTAGGCCATGTACTTTCTCTTCCCCAAGGCATATTACTGGGTCCATTAGCTTCTGTTGCAATTTCTAAGGTATTATAGGTGGCATCAAAACCATCATCCGCCCAAGCAGCCAAGCCTGCATCAATATCGAAAACAATCCATCTCCATAAACCATTTTCTCCTTTCTCCCGCCAAAATTTCGTATTGTTCCCGGGCCAATCAACATTGGCCATGTAGATCTCAGCTATTTGATAAGTGGCATAGTAATCAATATCGATCATTGATTTTAATTTCTCATAATTGGTAATAACACTCAAGTCATTATTTTTTAAAAAATCAATTAATTCAACATACGCGTCAATATCTCCAGCAATTGGCCAGTCTACATGGTAATAAGGATTGTCTGTTTCAAAACCATTCAAGACATCGACACTATCCGGATTGATCCCGAAATTACCAGCTACATAATGCTCATTAATTTTCTCCATCATATTTAATATTCCCCAATATTCCCCATTTAAAAATACTACAACCGGTTGTAAAGCTTGAACGTCCAAAATATCCTGTACCAATCCATTTCCTACGGCATCAAATAAATTATACTCTCCATTATCATTTCGCAATATAAACGCCTCAAAGGAATCAATATTTTTTTCTCTAAACAACCGATAATTAAAAGAGCCATTTCCATACTTACTTCTCGCAAATAATGCTAAAGACTGCTGATAATCGTAACCAGTCCCTGATTCATTACCAAAAATTTTCATGCCTGCATTAGAGCTAAATTGAGCTTCATTTTGAATATCAAAAAACTCAAAATATACTTGCTTTTCTAAATTCCCCGGATCACGATTAAAAAGACCGCTACCACCAAAAAGCTCGTCCCGATCAGCAGAGATAGAAATCATCGGTAAACTCAAATCATCGACGTCAGATTGCAAAATAAAGCTTTTCGTCAAAACTGGTCCTGGAAGTTTTCCATCCTCAATTATTCTTGCTCTTATTACCGTGCTCGATGAAAGATTGATTGGTAAGCTATAAGTTGATGAATATTCGGTCGGGTCTGAACCATCTTTCGTATACTTAATTATTGCATCAGTTTTTGAACTTAATTCGAGATACTCAATATTATCCCTTACATAGCCACTGGATATCGAAAATATCGGTAATTCAGTGATTAAACCGTTATTTTCAGGAACTCCATTAGGTTGACCTGGCGTTGGATTTTCAAAATAACTAAAATTTAAGGAACCATCGGGATTTCGACCATATGACACATCTGCGATCAAGTTTACAGCTTGGATACTATCTAATAAATTTTGATCTGGACCAGATAAATAAATTGACTCTCCAGAAGACTTTATTTTAAAATTTACATGTAAAGTACCTACATCAAATTTATTTTTTCCAGATGCAAAAATTAGCATATGTTGGCTGGCTCCAATTGATATTTCTGGGAATTGCCATTTGTCGAGGAAATTTAAGTCATCAGATAAACTGAAATTTTCTAAATTAACGGATTCTTGACTGCTATTGTATATCTCAATCCAATCACTGTAGCTTCCATCTTCATCCGTAATAGTATTTAAGTTTGAAGACATAATTTCATTTATAAAAACCTGAGCAAAGGATATATTTAATGATATTATTAAAGCTAAAATAATATTAAGGAACTTTTTCATTTTACTATTTTAATAAAAAAACATTTATTTATTTTGAACTGCAGGATGTTTCCCACCTTTTATCCAAGCTAAAAGTTGGTCAAAAGATTTATCAATATCACTATTAGAAAATTCACAATGGCCTTCGGCCATAATATATTGTTGAGCATAGTAATGACTAGAATGTTTAATTTTTGTGACCTGTTCATAATATTCATAGTTGGAAACTGGCAACAGCTCATCATAAGTAGTATGCAATGCTAATACGGGGTCAAATAGCTCTCCTGTTGGACTATAGTTTTGAATATAATATTCTTCAGCAAAATTGTTTGCTTCATACCTTTTAACCTTTTTATTAATGTGCTCATCTAAATTTCCAAAACCACTATAAATCGTTTGAATATTTCCATATGGGAGCCCTCCTAACCAACTAATGATTTCTTTTATCACGAATTGATTAAAACTGATGACTTCAGCTAAATGATCAACTCTAATCATGAAATGAGTACCGAAAAGTGTCGCTAATTTCTGTTTTTTATCTATTTGAACTTTTATTCGATCTCGCTCAATAAATTCTTCTTCGTCAAGAATTCTACCATTATTATTTGCGAAAAGATAATCATAAATCACCAGCATATCTAGTGCTCTCTTCATTAAAGAATAAACTGGAGCTAACCAACCACATAGGGGCATAGCACCATCATAAAACGCTGGGAACTTCTCGACAGAAGCTAATGATATTATTCCTCCCATAGAATGACCTACAATAAAACATAGATTTGGCTTTCCATATCTTTTATCAAAATATGCCCTTAAAGCCTCTGTATCCTCTATCCCTTCCTTAATAACAAGTCCCTGGCTCCGAAAGTTTGATGCTGCATAAGCAAAACCCCTAGAAGTAAAAATTTGCATAAAGTCATCGATAACCTCATCAAATATTTCACCCTCTTCACCAATCGCTTCATAACCATGGGCATAAATAACTAATCCTCCATTCCAATTTTCAGGTATACATATTTTATACTTTGCATTTTCTATTTCGCCAATGTCAAATTCCTGAGCAAATCCAATATTAAATGTGCAAAAAATTAAAACACATATAAAAATACTCTTGACATTTTTGATCACCTTCATTTTTATAATTTAAAAGAATCAGCAATTTAAATTTATGAGTAGAAATAAATTTTCCTCAAGATTTCAATAAAAAAATACTATTCAATTTTTAAATTAAAAGTAGATTCCGATTGTATTTCGAGCCAAATAATCAGATTATTTCCACTAAATGTTTTATCATATCCTATTTGATAATCAATAGACTTTTTTAAGGTATTACCATTCATTTTTACAACTGTGTTAGTATTTGCCCAGTTTGTAATAACAAAAGCAGGATTAATTAAAGGTGAATTTGTACTAGCATCTATTGTTAGTGACAATGGATTTAAATTATCAGATGAACTTTTGTTAATTATATAAGCTGCTTGGGAAGGATCATAACCTAGACTGATATAACCTGGACTGATCAAAGTCAATTCAGGTGGTGACAACCATGATTTACCCATAGGAACGAGATTTTCAACAGGCTCATCCGTCATGCCATGTAACATTATTTTAGTAACTCTTTTACCTTCCAATTTAAAAGGTAACCATTCTGTATCTGCCATACCCGGCAAACCAATATGACCTAAAGACGAGTGAGAAGGTCTTGCAGCCGATAACGCAACCCTACCATCACTTGCATCCTGGGAAACGGGCCAATGGTCCCAAAAGTGAAAATTTGAATTAGGTGCATGCCCGAGATAAGAGGTAATGAGCCCATCTTCGTTGGGAGGTGTCACAAGCGCAAATGGGGATTGAGAAGATTTAAGATTGACTTTAAAAATGGAGGCATATTCTGGCCCAAAGTCAAATTCAGGGGCTCCTTCCTTGGTCCAATAATATGTCTTGCTTTGACCATTCATATTGGCCAATGAAATAGCGCCTAATTCAATATTATCCTCAGGCATAGTTCCGGGCTGATTTATTACAATTGCCTCCTGAAATTCTGTCCAAAGATCAGGACGATTTGTTTGCAAAGTTATTTTTCTCACACCAATTCCTGAAGGATAAATTGTGTACACTTCATCCACCCAATCACTCCATCCCGTATTAGGATCAGTAAAGGGATGCTGATAGTTTACGTCAATAGGTGCATACCGCCAATGCACAACCACTCGAGCATCGGTATTTTCTATAATTCTAACATGAGAATATCTACATTGCTTGTCAGACATAGGCTCTACACAACCTTGAGTATTTTCACTATGGAAACCTCTGCGCTCAACAAATTCATTGGTGTACCAAACCCCGGATTCGGTTACCCAACATGGTATATAACTCGTCCCTCTCCAAAAAACAAATTTGTAACCCACATTAGCAAAATCCACTACTATGTCAGCATGATCACCAATGCGCCAGTGTTTATCCCACTCTAAATCATATTTTAAACTTGTGTAGTATGCACCGAAGCGTCCATTGGACGGTAGTCCTGATGGCAAACGTAAAGGAATGTTATCATAAAGAGAATCTAAATTTTTAGATGCTAGTGTAAGCTTATCCTTCTCATATTCACTTTGGATAAGTAAACCTGCCACCTTTGCAGCTTGGGATTGAAATTTTATCTTGTACTCATTCCAGTTCGAATCATTATTATCATGTGCGTCATCAAGGTATAAAATATTATCAAATTTACACGTGATATAATAAAGCTTTCTGACTACATCCAAATCAATTTCCCCCTGAACTGAATTTAAATAATTTTTACTATATCCCGCAATCAAAGAAATTCTTTTGATCTTATCAATATAATTTATAAGAATTTTATTCTCATCGAAATATTTAACTTGGCCATCCCAAATACCGTCTTTTTTCTCTCGTTCTATCTGGAAACTTGAGCGATCGTCGGCGTAATCGATTAACAATTGCTGCCATATTTTTTCCATTTCAATCATGTAAATATCTTCAGAGGGGAAAAGAGAAAAGAAAAAACCCTGCCTACCGCCAAGATTATTGATTTTTATTAAAACCTTATTCAAACCTTTTTTAATTTTTAATGGAATGTACTCCTGATTAGGCTCCAACCCCCTGTCAGCATCATTTTTAAAAATTAATTCATCATTCATCCAAAAATGTAGGCCATCATCACTACTCACGTAAGCAAGAATTTCCATGTCTCGAGACGATTGGATAAACCGCTGAACGTAGTTCACCTCAGCGGCTTCACCTTCAAACCAATGAGGTAACCCATCCATCCATTCAGGATGTGAAGTCCATTTTTGTCCTCCAATGTACTCTTTTTCGAGTCCAGGATTATACTCTGGTCCAAATTTCGCTTTAAACAAATCTTCGGGCAGCCCGGTAAATGGTCCAGACAAATACCACTCTCCAAAATCTATAATATCTTTATTTCCTATTATTTTTTCAATCCGATTCTTCTCTGTATAAAAGAACTTTATGGAGAGAGCAATAGTTTCTTGCCATTCATTACCCTTTGTATAGTACGAGGACAATGCTTGTGCATGTAACTCAAAAAGTAAAGGAGCACTCAAAAAGTAAATGAATATTCCTAACCTCCGTTTAACGCTAAATATTTTTTCCGAAAATTTTATCATTTTGGGATACTTGTTTTAATTGTAAGATAAACCTATAGATGTATGGCGGTAATTATAAAGCCTGTTCAAAGCGCTACTAACTCCACATTTACTTGCTTGGAACTCTGAAGTCTAACCCAGGTAACAATTTTTGACTTACCATTCTCATCGTAAGTTCTACCAATTTTAAAGTCATCTTTTGATGATAGAATTTTTCCATTTATTCTGATTTTTAAATTCTTCTTATTACAATTTTTAATAACAAAAACTGGATTTATTACTGGAGAATTCTCATTAGATAATATTGTAAAACTAACAGAATTAGATCGGAATTTATCGAAATAATATGCCTTTTCTTCCTTTTTAAATCCCAAATTTTGAGCACCATTTATTTTCGACAAATTCGGAGGATTTTGCCAATATTTAGCAATTGGTATTATCTCAGATATTTTGTTTTTTGTAAATCCGTAGTGAACCAAAGATTCATGAACAGGTGCATCGTCATTTGCCCCTATGGCAAAATGGGTTACGCGATCTTGCGCAACTGCAAACCTACCATCGGATGGAATTAAACTAATTGGCCAATGATTCCATGGACCAGCAAACGGATCATCAGTGTAAATAGATTGCTCAGAGTCCCCCCAAGTACTTATCCCAGGACCTTGAAAAATTGTGAAGATTTTGTATTCAGATTTAGTATTGAGCCATTCAACCGTGGCATCTTCGATCGGCTGTGTTGGATTTATATTGGGTTTTTCCCATTTTAATTCTGCAATCTCACCGTCAAGATTTGCAACAGTTAATGCGTTTTCATAAACTACATCCAAAGCAGATTCACCAGGATTTGTCAAAAATTGAATATCTTGAAAACCAGGACTATTAGAGTTATTGAAAATTACTTTCCTTATTGCAGTACCATCCGGGTAGATTGTATGATACTCATCTGACCAATTACGCTTATTCCCACAAACATAACCGACATCAACACATGGATATCGCCAATGAACAACCACTCGTGCGGCATTATTTTCTATAAGTCTCGCATAGCTGTGACGACCCTGTTTATCAGCCATGTGCTCAGAACATCCATATTTACCCCAAATCTCACTACTTTGATCAGACATCCATCGATTACTGTCTACCACATAATTTGCTGCATAATTAGTCCCGTGCCAATAAACAATACTAGCAGGATTATTCTCAAATTTCACAACGATATCAGAGTACTCAGTTAAACGCCACATACGATCCCAAACCTCATGGTGACTTAGTTTTTTATAGGTTGCACCAAAACTGTCTACCATGCCCACTTCTCCTGGAAGGACTGCCTTTTTCAAGTCGGATTCTCTATTATTAGGCAGGAAAGCTTCATAAGATGCTCTTATATCCTTTGGTGATAAGGCTTCATTTCTCAGTTTAACTTCATCTATCAAGCCTTGAAGCCCATAAATAAATGGAATATTTTGTTGTTTAGTACGAACATAATCTGTGCCTCTCTTCTTCGAATTATTGATTCCCACCATCAATGGTAATCCCGTCCAATCTACAGTTCCCTCGAACGCTGCGGCAGCTACTTCTTGACCATCCACATATAATTTCATAATGTTTTGATTTACAGTTGCCGCTATGTGCGACCACGTATATAATGGAAGGATCAGTTCAGCTTCTTTCTTCGTTCCATTTATCGTAATGAATGGATGTCCATATGCATCTATCCCCAAATAAAATCCCTTTTTTCCAAATTGAGATGATTTATGGATAATTGGCGCCTCGTTATACGGGTAAACATCAAGTGCGATCCAACCTTCCACTGAAAAAGAGGATTTATTTGCAATTTCATGATCAGTAATTACACCCGTGTAATACCCATCGAATGCAAGGGCCGTACCAGATACTCCCTGCTTATAAAGCGCACCATGACCTTTGACAGGAATCAGCTCTTGATTTTCATTATCAACCGTTTGACCGTAAATAACCTCTCTAATGTCACGCCATTCCTCATATGGAAAAACCCCAAAGTCACCTCCACCCTCGTCAAAAGAAAATGAAACTAAAGAATTATTCATAAGTGGTTCTATTATTTCACTTTTAGATATTAATCTTAATTTTGGTTTATCCATTTCACTCCAACTTACCTTCCCGTGATCTATTCCTTCGTTAGTCAATAAAAGTTTCTGCTCATGTCTAATCTTAGGGTTTTCCCAAGCATCAATCGAAGTAGATCTTGCATCTAAAACTTTCCTTATAACCGTCCCAGATGAATAAATAGTAAATAGTTCATGGACAACATTAGTGAAACCCTGCATAAATAATGGGTCAATGTTTTCATTGGCTTTCTTAAGCAAATAGATATCTGGAACATATCGCCAATGCACCACAATTTTTTCTGGGCTTTCCTCTAACAACCTTACAAAACTATATTCAAAGGAGTAATCGAGTGTTCGTTCTGGAAAAAACTCATCAACATTATAACTCTTGTCAAAAACGCGCCATAAAGGTGCATAATTAGTTTGACGGGTAAATTCAAGTTGTTTGCCTTCACCTAAAACAATAATTAGATCAGCATACTTACCAACAT
>CACLDR010000038.1 GCA_902605755.1 uncultured Marinoscillum sp.
GTCATTATTAACTTAACTGATGTAGATGAAGAAGAGGAAACACTATCTTTAGCTAATGCTTCAAAGGTGATATATCCTAATCCATCAAATGGTATTGTTAATATCAAGATGGCAGAATTCAAAGGAGCTACTATTTATAATTTATCAGGTCAAAGAATTTTGACGTCGACAGATAATCGCGTTGATATAAGCTCACTTACAGAGGGGGTATATATTATCAAACTAGAGAATAGGAGTGGAGAACGCTTTTCAACCCGGTTGATTAAAAAGT
Source organism: uncultured Marinoscillum sp. (assembly GCA_902605755.1). GTDB lineage: Bacteria > Bacteroidota > Bacteroidia > Cytophagales > Cyclobacteriaceae > UBA4465. The sequence goes on from CACLDR010000038.1 coordinate 272, forward strand.
AGATGTAAAGTGTTCAAATCTTCTTCTAAAAATAGAATGGCAAATGCCTGACAAAAAACTGTATTTTATTATCAAAACTGTACATCAAATTGTCATTTTAATATTTTTTTAATAGAAAATTACAATTATAAAACAAAGTACAAAAGTGATAATAAAATACTTTTTGATTAAAGTCATCAAAGCAAAACCAGATTTATAAATGATTCTATAAAATTAAAAATCGTCGTTTTCAACCCATTCAACAGATTCCTCAATCGGTGTCCTTTTCCCTTCCACATTAATTCCTTTCTTTTTACCCAAATAGAAAAATCCCATCAAGCGGTCTTCTTCATTTAAATTAAAGACCCCTTTTGCCGGCTCCATGTAAGTAATACCTCCAGTACTCCAATAAGCCCCTAAACCGTATACTGTTGTGGTTAAATACATATTTTGAACAGCACATGAGACCGCGGAAATTTCCTCAACTTCTCTAATTTTAATATCTTTACTTCTCTTCATAATTATCATAATTACATGAGATGCCCGCAATGGAGTTTTAGTTAAATTATCGAATTTGGACTGAATAAAATTCCCTTCTTTCAAAGACACCTTTTTATAGATTTCAGCTTGTTTTTTACCCAAAAATTCGAGGCCTTTACCTGAATAAACCTTAAATCTCCATGGTGCTGTCATTTTGTGAGTCGGTGCCCAATTTGCATTTTTTAAAATTTGCCAAATAATTTGGTCATCAATTTTTCCAGCTTCATAATCTTTTGGAAAAACTGATCTGCGTGAGGTAATAATTTGATTAAATGATTTAATGTCCATACGTGTTTTTTTATAAAGATTCACCAAAGTAGCCAGCAATAAATTAATAATATCAAAATCATCTTTTTTTTTACAAAATGGATTATTTAATAATCAATTTTTGCATTTCAACTAAAATAAACAATTGATTCCGCATACCTTTACTTTTATGATTGAAAATCCTTCCAAGTTATTTTTGTTAGATGCAATGGCTTTGATATATCGCGCACACTTCGCATTAAGCAAGAATCCTAGAATCAACTCTGGGGGCATAAATACTGGAGCCGTTATGGGCTTTACAAACACTTTACTTGAAGTTATCAATAAGGAGACACCCTCGCATATTGGGGTTGCATTTGACACTCATGCTCCTACTTTTAGGCATGAGGCATTTATTGACTATAAGGCCAATAGAGAAAAACAGCCCGAGGAAATTAATGTTGCTATTCCCTATTGTAAAAAAATAATTCAAGGATTTGGGATTCCAATTATTGAATTAGATGGTTATGAAGCGGATGATCTTATTGGAACTTTGGCACGTCTGGCAGGGAATCAGTATCAAACTTTTATGATGACTCCAGATAAAGATTATGCCCAACTGGTCAATGAACATACTTTTCTTTATAAGCCCGCTTTTATGGGTAACGGTGTGGATATTCTAGGAATTAAAGAAGTGTTAGAGAAATTTAATATCAACGAAGTGCACCAGGTCATAGATGTACTAGGCCTTAAAGGAGATGTGGTAGATAATATCCCCGGCGTGCCCGGGATCGGAGACAAGACGGCTTCTAAGTTGCTCAAGGAATTCGGATCCTTAGAAGAAATTGTGTCCAATCAGCATTTATTAACAGGACATATAAAAAAGAAAATTGAACAATTCGGGGAGCAAGGTCTTTTTTCAAAAGAACTAGCTACCATTAAACTTGACTGCCCTATTACTTTTGATGAAAAGGCTTTACGTTATTCTGGACCCATAGAGAATCTTATTGTTCCTGTATTAGAAGAATTAGAATTACGTACTATTGCTAAGCGGATTTTTGGCGTCTCTGCAGCAGAGAAAAAGGCGGCAAGTCAATTGGGCCTCTTTGAGGCTAAAACCTCAAATGCCGTTAGAACCTCTCATGATAAAAAAAATATTGATACTTCACCGCATAACTATAAATGCCTTTCTACACTTAAAGAAAGAAAATGGCTTATTGAAACATTGGGTCGACTTTCTGAGTTTTGTTTTGATACAGAAACTACCAGTCTTAACACATTAGATGCCGAACTTGTTGGATTGGCAATTTCATATGAAAAAGGAACTGCTTTTTATGTTCCTTTTCCAGAGGATCGCGATACTACCCAAGAAATTATCAATGAATTTAAGTCAATTTTTGAAAATGAAAAGGTCACAAAAATTGGTCAAAACCTTAAATTTGATATGCAAGTTCTGCGCAATTATGATATCAGGGTCAAGGGTAAAATATTTGATACCATGCTTGCACATTATCTTATTGATCCTGAACAATCACATGGCATGGATGCCCTGGCAGAGGCTTATCTGAATTATGTTCCTGTAAATATTACGAAGCTTATTGGACCAAAAGGGAAAAGTCAAAAAAATATGCGGGCGGTTCCTTTAGAGGAGATTACTGAATATGCGGGAGAAGATGCAGATATTACTTTTCAGCTCAAAGAGAAGTTAGCCATCGAGATTGATGATAGGAATCTCGGTAAACTTCTTCATGAATTGGAAGAGCCCCTTTCATTCGTCCTTGCAGAAATGGAGTACAGTGGCGTAAGTATCGATGAGATGGCGCTAAGTGAATTGAGTGAGGAACTTCAAATAGAAAGTTTAAGAGTTCAAGAAGAGATTTTTGAAATTGCGGGAGAAAAGTTTAATATCAGCTCTCCTAAACAGTTGGGGAACATTTTATTTGAGAAATTAAACCTCATTAAAAAGCCTAAAAAAACAAAAACGGGTCAATATGCCACGGGTGAAGACATTCTCTCAAAACTGGCAACTACTCATAAGATTGCTCACAAGATTTTAGAGTTTCGAGAATATCAGAAGCTGAAATCAACCTATGTGGATGCGCTACCACGTATGGTCAATCCAAAAGATCAGCGCGTCCATACAGATTATCGTCAAACTGTAGCTGTTACTGGCCGTCTCAGTTCTAATAACCCCAACTTACAAAACATTCCTATTCGAACAAAAAAAGGGCGTGAGATACGAAAAGCATTCATCACCTTAAATAGCGATTTTGTACTTTTAGCTGCGGATTATTCCCAAATCGAACTGCGCATAATGGCAAATTTTTCAAAAGATAAAAGTATGATTGAAGCCTTCAAAAAAGGTAAAGATATTCATGCAAATACCGCCAGTAAAGTATTTGGTGTTCCCCTTAAGGAAGTAGATCCTGATATGCGTCGAAAAGCTAAAGAGGTAAACTTTGGCATTATTTATGGAATGTCTGCCTTTGGTCTCTCTCAAAACCTAAATATTTCTAGGAGTGAAGCTGCCCAGATTATTGAGGCCTACTGGAAAGAATTCCCCTCTGTGCGGACCTATATGGATGAGAGCATTGCAAAAGCCAAAGAACAAGGCTATGTGGAAACTCTCTTGGGTCGCAGACGCTACTTGCGTAACATCAATGCTGCTAATTTTACTATGCGTGGTTATGATGAAAGAAATGCTATAAATGCTCCCATTCAAGGTTCTGCAGCAGATTTAATTAAGGTCGCTATGATCAATATTCACGAATGGATGAAAAAAGAAAAGCTTATTTCGAAAATGTTGATGCAAGTCCATGATGAACTTGTATTTGAAGTCCATCGTTCTGAAGTCGCTCGGGTTAAAGAAAAAGTGAAAGAGTTGATGGTCAATGCCATAGTTTTAGAAGTCCCCATGGAGGTTGGCATCGGTGAAGGGAATAATTGGCTAGAAGCACATTAGTAATTTAAAATAATATTATAATGCGTCCAATTCCCACCGCAAATGACATTCAACTAGCACATGAACGTATTTTTCCATACATTCACAATACCCCAATTTTGACCTCTGAATTTATCAATAATTTGACAGGTGCTCATCTTTTTTTTAAATGTGAAAATTTTCAAAAAACAGGGTCTTTCAAAATGCGAGGTGCTTCCAATGCTATCTTTTCTGTAAATTCTAAAAAACGGATCAATGGATTTGCTACGCATTCTTCAGGGAATCATGCTCAGGCTGTGTCCTATGCATGTAAAACTGCCGGAGTGGGCGCTTACATTGTTATGCCAAAAAATGCACCGAAGGTAAAGGTTGATGCGGTCAAAAATTATGGAGGAAAGATTCTTTTTTGCGAGCCCAATGAAAGGGCTAGGCAAGAAGCCTGTTCTAAGATTATTCAACAAACAAATGCGTTATTTATCCCTCCTTTTGATGACATAAAGATTATCACTGGTCAAGCTACTTGTGCTAAAGAATTAATTGACGCCGATATTGGTTTGGACTATCTGCTTACTCCTGTAGGAGGAGGAGGTTTAGCATCAGGAACAGCCTTAAGCGTTAAACATTTTTCTCCGAAAACAGAAGTTATTTTGGGAGAACCCGAGAACGTAAATGATACCTACTTATCTCTTGAAGCAGGTAAAATCATTCCGGTTACCAAAACAAACACCATCGCAGATGGCCTGAAAACTACGGTGGGTAAATTAAACTTTGAAATTATCCAAAAATATGTAAAAGAGGTGATCCCCGTTTCAGAGAAAGAGATTAGTTACGCGATGCGAATGATTTGGGAACGAATGAAAATCATTATCGAACCCTCATGTGCTGTACCTTTTGCTGCCCTGCTGAGCCAAAAAGCTTTTTTTAAAGATAAAAAAGTAGGAATTATTCTTACAGGCGGTAATGTAGATATGGGCAATCTCCCTTTTGAATAAAAAGGGGCTTTTCTCCCCGATCCATAATTCTAAAATCCCTTCGGTAATCTCTCAATAATAATCTTTAGTTTTAATTAATTTTATTTATCGTTAGTATAACTATTATCGTTTCAAAACCTGCTCATGGCTAGATATTTTTTCGTGCTCATAAATCCCCAATCCGGACGAGGGAAAAGTCAAAAAATAGGAAAGAAATTATCCGCTTTTTTTGATGGCCAGGATATAAAATATAGTCTGTTTGAAACCAGTAATGACTGCAGAGGTTCCCAAACTGTTGAAAATAACCTAACTCCCGAGTATACTGATTTAATAATTATTGGAGGAGATGGCACCATTAATGAAGTCATCAATGGATTGAAATATGACCTCCCAGTTTCGTTTATTCCTACAGGTAGTGGCAATGATTTTGTAAAGAATATCCGAATTGGATGCACATTTGAAAGTCAACTCAAAACAGCGCTAAATGGTCCTATTAATCGAATCGACATCGGCCTGTGCAATGATCGAAAATTTATCAATGGCGTGGGGATTGGTTTTGATGGTCAGATTGCCGCTGATATGATACACCGAAAGGTGCCCTTCCTCAGCGGTCAGCTAAAGTATTATTATCATGTCCTTCATATCTTGGGAAGTTATAAATGTCGTGATTTTGATTTGGCCATAGATAGATTACCCAAAAGGCAAAATTTAATTTTATTAACTATCGCCAATGGAACCACCTTTGGAGGAGGATTCAAGTTGACACCTCACGCAAAATTAAATGATGGTAAGCTTTCCGTATGTACCATTGGCCCTCTTTCACCATTTCAACGTTATTTGAGGATTTTAACCCTGCAAAAAGGGTCTCATAATCGTTTGAAAGAGGTTTCTTTATTCGATGTGAAAGAACTAATCATAGGGGCTAACACGCAGCTAGAGGCTCATATTGATGGCGAATATTTTAATCAACCTCCTTTTTTCGTTTCTATCTTACCTGGTGCCCTTCAAATCAGGGCTTCCTTATCTTGAACTTACTGTTTTTACTGACCACCCAATAACATGCCCCCGCAATTAATACCAGAATAATAGAAATAAATTGCGAATGAGAAATCAACCCTTCTATAATAAACCCACGCCTGAGATCACCTCTAAATACCTCTATAACCGATCTTCCTATAGCATATATCATTATATATAGAAATACCAATTGTCCATGAAATTGCTGTTTTCGCTTTAGTTGAATTAGAAATAACATCAATGATCCGATGAAAAAGACCTCATAAAGTTGTGTAGGGTGCAGCGGAGTTTCTAGGGGTTTTGCTTGAGATTTGGCATCTGTAAAGGTCACTCCAAGAAATAAGTCTGTGGGTAAACCATAACAGCATCCGGCGAAAAAACAGCCCAATCTACCGAATCCATGTATTATTGTAGCTACAATAGAAAGGATGTCAAGCATGGGAAATATGGGCCATTTCTCTTTATTAAAATACCAGATTACTGTTGGGATTACAAAAATTAAAGATCCATAAAATACAAAGCCTTGCCTGAAATTTTTAAGTAAGTTTTCAGGGGCTGAAAAATAATAAGCGGGGTCCTCAAAATAGAAGAAAATTTTTCCTCCTATAACTGAGGCAGCAATAATCAAAATTGTTAAATTTTGTACTTTTTCGGGGTCAATATCTAGCTCTTTTTTGAACACTTTTATTCCATAAGCATAGGAAGTAAGCGCGCCGGTCATGATGAAGAAACCATAGGCGTAAAGAGTGATTCCTCCTATTTCTATTAACTCAGGATGCATTTTTATTCAAATTGTTTAGTTTCATTATTCTTTGAGCTATTATATACTTTTATCGCTATTACTTCTGCTTCAGCCGTTATTATATTTCTGCTTTTTAGGGTACAAGTCATGGCGATTTTACGTTGGTTATGTTCGATTATCTGAGCTCTCAAAGTAATTAAATCTTTAGTTGACGTTGGGGTATAATAGTTGATTTTTAACCTACCGGTAGCATAACGATATGAGGGAGTAGAATCAATGTCTCTATCTTCTTGCTTGCAAGCATACGCCATTGCCGTGCCAATACAATGGCAATCAATGATAGTCGCCATAATCCCTCCATTAAGTAATCTGGGCCAGCCTCTATATTTTTCTTCTGGTTGCCAGTGACAAATAGCTACAGATCCATCCCAATAACTTTTGATTTGGAGTCCTTCTGGGTGCTCTGTCCCACAGCCAAAACAAACATTTCCGGGCATGTAGTCTTGAAAATATTTCTTTTCTTTCATCTGCCTTTTGCTACTAGCTAGCTAAATTACAAAGACAAATTGTTATTTGACATGGTTTACACATTAGATTTAAAATTTCTAGGGTATCCCCAATCCATAGCGGCTTATTTGGTAGAGACATCTGAGGGGCCCATATTAATTGAGACGGGTCCTCATTCTACTTATGAAGTTCTTAAGAGTGAAATCAATCGATGTGGCTATGATATAAATGAAATAAATCATGTCTTTTTGAGCCACATTCATCTAGATCACGCTGGTGCTGCTTGGGCCGTAGCTGCGCAAGGGGCCAAGGTTTATTTGCATCCCTTTGGGGAAACGCATTTGGTCAATCCCGAAAAATTAGTGCAATCTGCCAAGCGCATTTATGAGGAAGATATGGATCGATTGTGGGGTGAAATGAATCCTATATCTGTTAATCAATTACATAGTGTTGGTCATTTGGAGGAAATCTTCGTTGGAGGTCACCGTTTTCAGGCGCTGCATACACCAGGACATGCCAAACATCATATTGCATGGAAAATAGATGACCTGATATTTACTGGAGATGTTGCTGGAGTTAAAATTCAAAAAGGACCAGTTGTACCGCCTTGTCCACCGCCAGACATCAATCTGGAAGATTGGATCCACTCGATAGATCTTATTCTTGCTTGTGAGCCCACCCAAATTTACCTTACTCACTTCGGTGTGATTGAGGATATTCCGGCCCATATGCATTCACTAAAAGGTATGATCAACGACTGGTCTCAGTGGGTGAAAAAAAATTGGGAAGCCGGTTCTACTGTCGAGGAGCTTACGCCTAAATTTAGTGAATATACATCTCGACAATTACTTGATATGGGAGTCAATCACATGGGCGTGAAAAAATATGAGGCTGCAAATCCTTCTTGGATGAGTGTTGCCGGTTTGATTCGTTATTGGAAGAAAAAAACGGGTTAATTTCTCTAAAAATCTTGGGATTTTTGTCTTGAACTTTTTAATATTTTCTTCCATCACCCCAATTTCCAATCATTAAAACAAATAGATTTTTGTATTTTTACTTATATGGATCGTAGAAAATTTATAAAATCTGGAGTATTGGTGGGAGCCGTACCCGCAATTACTTCATTTCGTCCATTTAATGAAGTTATCAAACCGAAAGCACTGAAGCCCGGAGCTTCAATTGGGGTCATTGCCCCTTCAGGGGCCTTAAAAAGATCTAGTTACGAACTCCTAGTAGAAAATTTTCAGCTGCTGGGTTATCAAATTGTCCATACGGATAATTTAAGAGTGCAAAATGGGTTTCTTGCTGGTACAGATGCACAAAAAGTTGAGGACTTGCATTATATGTATGGAAACTCCGAAGTCTCCGCTATTTTATGTGCTCGAGGGGGATACGGTGCTACGAGAATTCTTGAAAAGCTAGATTATTCTTTGATCGCTGCGCATTGCAAACCTTTAATTGGATACAGCGATATTACAGCACTACATTTGGCCATTTACAAAAAGTGTGGAATTGTGGGTTTTCATGGGCCCGTTGGAATCTCTACATTTAACCCTTTTTCAATTGAACATTTTAATGCGGTGATTCAAAAAGGGAAAAAAAATAAAATTACGATTGATGATCCAATAGTTATTTCTCCTGGTATAGCTACAGGTAAGCTGATAGGAGGTAACCTGTCTGTTATGATCAGTATGATTGGGACCCCACACGAATGCGATTGGTCTAATCACATTATTTTTATTGAAGAGGTTGGTGAGTCTACTTATCGTATAGATAGAATGCTTACTCAACTTCGTTCAGCGCAAAAATTTAAAGGTATAAAAGGTATTGTTTTAGGCCATTTTACCCGATGTGATGCACAACCAGGAGATCCTTATTATGAGTTTTCAACCAGCCTTAGTGAAGTTTTCAAAGACCGCTTGGGTGATTTAGGCATTCCTGTAATGGGAGGAGGGCCCTTTGGACATGAGGTGGACAATGTTACCTTACCCATCGGCATAAATGCTACCATGGATACAGAAAAAGGAGTTTTGAAATTATTAGAATCTGCTGTTTCATAGCTTACTTATCATTTAATTTATCCAATGGTATGTTCTCCTCATTATTTTCCTCTATAAATTTTGTCTATGAAATTAGGTGATATTAACAATTTTATCGGGGATATAGATTTAGAATTATTGGATCAACTACTTAAAGGTAGGTTTAATGATCGACATCGTGTTTTAGAAATTGGGTGTGGACAAGGAAGAAATATAATCCCTTTTTTAAACCTAGAAAAAGACATTTATGGTATCGATATGGATGAAAAAAATGTCGCCTTGTGCAAACTTATCGCAACCTCTTTAGGAAGAGATCCTTCTTTTTTTTCAAAAGCAAATGCTCGTATGCTACCATTTGAAAATGACTTTTTTGATGCCATTATAAATTGTAGGGTCATGCATTTTGCCAAAAACGGCCATGATTTTAAGCAGCAATGGAAAGAGCAATTTAGGGTATTAAAAAAAGGGGGGTTTCTTTATGTTTGCACGGATACCTCCATTAATAACGAAGAAATTGTACAATCTACTGATGGTGAACGGTCTTGGTTTAATGACCAATCAAAACGGATACTACTAACTGAACAACTGTTTGATTTAGTTAATTTACACAATAATTTTAAATTATTAGAGCCACTCAAAACAATTCGCTTTGGGAAAGAGCATGCTCATGCGATTCTATGCCTTCAAAAAAAATAAAAGAAAACTAATTAATTGTAAAAACAATTTGATTTATTTGAAGTAACATTTTGAAGGGTACGAAAAGATTAAATTTCATTTTTTAAAGCTCTCGATACTTTCACGACCGAAATTTGTATTTGTATAACTATGTAATTTATAATTCATAACGGATATGGTAATTTTATGAAGTCTAAAATTTGCATACATGTAAGGATGAAGCAGCGATTGTTTTTTTTTCGATAGGATAAACCCAAAGCATAGAAAATTATGATTTTAATGTAAATTCTGTTTAAAACGGAATTTTAAATTACAATTTACAAGAGGGGATTATAGATATTTTGTGAACGTTTAGGTCCATTACTTGCTCTAAAGGTGCTTTTGTTATTTTTTGTAACCCTTTATTACTTTAATTATGATCAAGGAATTTAATTAACGATGAGGGCGCAATAATAAAAACGTTTATCTTTGAAGAAATTTATAGAATTATGGCAATGTTAATAATTATCGGATTTTTATTTATTTTGGCAGTCGTCTGCCCTTATATTCTCCCCAATGATAAAGTTAGCACTCACAAAAAGGATCACGTTTAAGCATTTGTAACTGGGTGGTTAAGTTTTTTTTTCTTTATCACTGACTTTCTTGGCATCGATCAATGAAAGTGCTACGATGAAGGCCACAGAAATAACTACGATATTTACAAATAAATTGACTCCGTCCGTGACTGCGGGATTTGTAAGTTCCATAATTTTTAAATTTCATAGCAAATATAAATCAAATAATTGCTTCTTTTAAAGCACTGACCAATCTTTGGACATCTTTTTGATCATTATAAACATTTGGTGAGACTCGAAGGGCTTGGTCACGAATAGAAATTTTCACTCGATATTTAGAAAGTGCTCTCTCTATTCGTTCCATGTTTGTGTTTTGGTTAAAATAAATTCCAAATAAATGGCTTGCTCTTACTTTAGAGTCCTCGATGTTATAGCCCTCTGAGCGCAAGCTATCTATGGCGTCATAACATAGGGCCTCGCAGTATCGTTGAATTCCTAAAGGCGTCCATTTTAATAATTGTTTGATCGCTGCTATAAGCATGGGCACTAAAATAAAATTACTGTGTTCTCCAACTTCATATCTCTGTGCTCTTGGTAAATAATGATCTTTATAATGTGTAAGTCCAGAAAATTGATCAGAACCTTGTCTATTCATCCAGTTATTTTCTATTGGCTTGCCTTGATCAAACATTTCTCCATAATAAGCCATGCCTATGGAATAGGGGCCCATTAACCATTTATATCCCGCTACTAACAGTGCATCGGGTTGGATTGCTTGCAGGTCGAAAGGCAATGCGCCAATCGACTGAGTGCCGTCTATGATCAATGCTGCCCCCACCGATCGGGTCTTTTCACGGATGGAGGTCAGGTCATATTTGATACCATTCACCCAATGAATCTGACCTATTGATACTGCTGCTGTTTGATCATCAATTGCCCTAAGGATCTCTTCATTCCAGTTTTCAGCCAGATTTTTCCCTAAGGTTGGTGCAGCAACAAATTTGAGGGGGTAATTAGAATTAGCAGACCATGGATACACATTACTTGGGAATTGGCCCGCTGCCAAAACAATCTTTCCTTTTTTCTTTGACAAATTTTGGACTACATTTTCAATTCCATAAGAAACTGATGGAATGATGACGTGTCTTTTTGGATTTGGACTATTTATCAGCTGGCCGAAAAGATTTCTTAAAATCTCTGTCTCCCTAAAAAAATCTGAATCGGAAATATGAAAAGGTTTCCTTTTTTGAATCATCCCTTTGATGCCTGCCTTCTCTACTTTTTTCATTAGGGGAGACATATACGCCCCATTTAAATAACTGATCTTCCTTTGTAAGGAAAATTTATCGCGTTGACACTTCATAAACTTTATTATTAAGGAAAGATAAAGTCTTTAAGGAAAAGTGATGGTAAAAGTTGGGAATTAAACCTATCTTATGACACTTTATAATGCTTTTGCTTTTATTTTAAGAAACCCTATCAGTTGATATTGAAAAAATGCACTACGGACACAAGTCCATCGGCAACTGATTGGGCCCATAGATTTCCTGAACCTCTACCTACAATGTAGATTACAAAAAAGACATAAATTCCTAATAAAGTAAAAGCTTTTCCACGTCCCATATATTTACCTGCAGTAAAAATCACAACTGCCACCACTGTAGATAAAAGCAGTAACAATCTTAATTCACTACTCAAGTCAATGATGTCTTCAGACATAACAATTGGTCCGTTTATTAATGTAAAAATAAAAAGGGGAAATCCTAATGCAAAGCAGACATCAAAAATGTTACTCCCAAGTGCGTTGGATATGGCATCGTCATAATTTCCTTTCTTAGCATCTTTAATTGAAATAATTGTATCTGGAAAACTTGATGCTGCTGATGCCAAAATCAAGGCAACAAACATAACTGGAATATCTAATCCTTGGAAAGATCCTAGATAGGGAACCTGGTAGCTTTTTTCACCTAACCATTCACAAGCTAAAACTAACCAATAGCAAACTCCTGCAATGCACATTGTGGAAGTGATTAGTAAAAGCCAAGCTCGGGTATCATTAATTTTGGACTTACCCATGAAAACATTTTCCAAATCCAAAGAGATAAATGCTAAAAAAAAGGAGGGGGATTCTTTACTATCACTTTTTTCACTTTCATCTATTTCCTCATCTTCTTTGGGGGCGGAGGTCATTAAAGCCTCTTTGGTCTTTTTGTCCATGGTGGCAAACATAAAAACGATATAAACTACATAAACAGACATCAATAACAGCCCATGATGCCAGTTTAGTGCAGATCCACTGATTAAAATAAGGAAGATAAATTCTGCAATAATTAAGGCGATGCCATCACGAAAAAGAACTTTACGTGAGATTTCAATTTTTTTAGTGACTCCTATCGAGATCACTGCAATTATGGAAACTGCAGGGATCACCATACTATTAAAAATGGCGCTGCCTGCGGTAGTCCCGATACCTCCAGAGAATCCAGTTGCATCATTTAACACAAAAAGGAAAAAGAAAGAAGTAAATACCTCTGGCATTGAACTTGCTACTGCATTAATTGTAGCGCCTCTGACACCTTCTGAAAGGTTTCTTCCTACATACTCTGAGGCAACCATAAAGCCATCTCCTGCACGCCAAATCACTAGACAACAAAGAGTAATAATTATTAACGGAATTAATAAACCCATTGGTAAATTTTTTTGTTATGATTATAATTTAAATCATTTATAAAAACTAAATATCAAATCATATTTAAGCACAAGGTTACCTAAATCTGTGGACTTTTTAGGGAATTTACCTTTATTTGACTCTATTTTCTTTGTTTTGGTCTTGGAATTGAAGTTTAGAAGGGCACAAATAATGGTTTCAAGAAATTAATCCTTTTAACTAGGGTAAAAGTTTACATTTAATTGTGGTAATTTGACTATTCATTTATAGAAAAAATCATGTATATAAATCTTTCGGGCTTAAATATTTTAGTGACTGGGGCCAGTCGAGGTTTGGGAAGAGCCATTTCGAACAAATTGGCTGAAGCCGGAGCCACAATTGCCGTTCATTACAATAAAAATATGAATGATGCGGAAAGTTTAGCTCAGATTTTGGGGAATGAATCCAAGGCTTTTCAAGCAGACCTTGCAGATCCGGGGGAAGCCGTGAAACTTTTTGAACGAGTAGTACTAGAAATGGGAAGCATTGAGGTTTTAATTAATAATGCAGGAATAGCTGAACCTGCATCCATTGATATGTCACAAGAAGAATGGGATGTCCTTTGGCAAAAAACCCTGGGAGTAAATTTACACAGTCCAGCTATATTATGTAAAAAAGTAATACAACATTTTATTCAGAAAAAGGCCTCTGGAAGGATCATCAACATCAGCTCTCGAGCGGCTTACCGTGGAGAAACTGCGGAATACTTGGCTTATGCCAGCTCAAAGGCAGGTCTGGTGGCGTTAACTCGTTCAATTGCAAAATCTTTTGGGAAAAAAGGGATAAAGGCTTTCAATATTGCTCCTGGTTTTGTGCGGACAGATATGGCAAAAGCCTTCATTTCTCAATATGGAGAAGATCATGCAAAGGGAGATATTGCCCTAGAGCGCCTTACTGAGCCTAAAGATTTGGCTCCCCTTGTTGCTTTCTTAGCCTCTGGAATGTCCGATCACGCAACTGGATCTACTTTTGATATTAATGCGGGCAGTTATTTGCATGACTCTTAATCCCAATCCCTTTTGGCATATTTTTTCTTTTTATTCTTTTGCTCTTTACATTAGGTTTTTGAATAAATTACTACCTTCGACAGTAGAAATTTAATTGGGAAACTAAAAAGACAAAAATATGAGTACCATCAAAGCACAACTGAGTACCTTGATAGAATTGGCCAAAATAGATGGTGAGTTTGATGGTCAAGAAAAGTTACATATTTTAATGCTTGGGAGAGCACATGGCCTCTCAGAAGTAGAGATAAAAGATATTGTTAAAAATCCTGTGCCCATGCCTGATGTGAGTTTACTTTCCTCCGATGACAAATTTGATTATTTGTTTAATATTATACAGCTCATGAAAGTTGATCAGGAAGTATACAAAAGTGAAATTCATCACTGTGAAAAATTAGCCACAAAATTGGGTTTTAAAACAAAAGTTGTTTCTGCTATTTCCTCTCAAGTTTATTCAGATCCATCGATAACCACCAACATTGACGCTCTAAAGAAAGCAGTAAAAAAATACGAATTATGAGCAATTTTTGCCAAAACAATATGATAAAATATGATTGGCATTACTCACGTTGTACTTTACTTAATACTCTTTTGATACCTACCACAAAACTTTATTTATTTGCTCAAAATGTTGCTTAAGTAGGTTTTATTACAGCAGGGGAGAAAATAATCTCGGGACACATAATAACTTGACTTGGATTCCTGGCCTTTGGTTAGGGGTTAGAAAACAATTAGATCATCTCTCCTCTAACTTATATGAAATTATTTTGGCTGATAATAAACTCAATATAATTGGGTAATTTTCATTGATTTATAAAATTCAATCGATTCCTCTTTTGATTACAGGGACAACTGGACTCTAAATTGAGGATACCGACATCTAACATTTAAAATACCCTTTATGCTCAAGGATCTTTATCAAAACCTTTTACTTAGAATAGAATTATTGATAAACCTATCGATCTAAAGGGGCCAATTATAATAACATTTTGTCCTTTTTTGTGATTTGATGGGACAATCGGAAGATCCGATTTGTTTATGAGAATTTGATTTTAATTCCTAAAAAAAATTTTTTATCCGTTAAAAAAAGTACTTTTAGATTTACTTCTATTTTTTAAATTCCATCATCATGAGGGATTTAAAATTATACAAGGCTTCTTCCCAAGTAATATCTGCATCATAATAGCGTCCTGCATAAAGATCTCCATTGGCCGTTTTTTGGATATAGAATTTGTATACTTTTTTTTGCTTCCCCATCGTCCTCAAGGTTCGGTTTCCCTCTACTGGAATGGTTGAAATATATTGAGTTTGAGTAGCATCTAAGGCATAACCCAATGATTTTCGTAGTTTTTCTCCAGGCATGTAAGCATAGCGCAAGATGTACTGATATCTTTTTTTTAAAAGTTCAGCATCTGACTGATCTTCAAGAAATTCGACTTTGAAAGGATAATCTGAAAATATTTTTTGAATTCGGTTATTTTTTTTTGCCACCTTTTCATTGTATTTCATGAGATAGTAAAGTTGATCTTCGTTCAAGAGATCCTCATCGATTGCAAGGGTGGAAAATAAAGATACCACCAAGGGGAATCTTTTTAGTTGAGAAGGGTAACGTGGGAAATGGGTTCCATTGAAAAGTCGTATTTGAGTCTTGAATTCTGGGTGTTCTGGGATTAAATAATTACTGTAGGGTAAATCTAAGGTCTTCATTTTATTGGCGAGTCGTATTAAGACCTCATTCATCGTCTGGCCCTTTACTTGCCATGCCTTAGTATTAAAATCTACCGATTGAGTAGTTCCCATGGGGGCCAAAGTCAAGGTAAATCCTTGATTTGATACTTCGAGGAACATTAAAACTTTTATTTCTCTTTTTTGTAAGAGAGCAAAGGTCTTTCTATATACATCTTGTCCTCCGTAAAATTGGTTGTAATAAAGGTATTGTATGGCATCAATACCCATCGCCTTTAAATTCAAATGCAGTTTTTTTACCATCATTTGATCCTCCGTTTCAGCCATTTCATGAATGATGACGCAAACTCTGTCTGAAGTAATTCCCTTAGGTAAATTCCCAGTTAGCGTCATCAAATGGGTTTCAAAAACTTGTGCGTACACTCCTTGACTGAGTAAGAAAAAAAATAGAGTTATTAATTTTTTATTTGTCATTTACTTTCAAAAGACTTAACTACATTTATAAAAATATTTAATTTGTCTCTCATGAAAAAAAAGATTTGCGCATGGGCGGCACACACTTATCCTGAATATATCAACTACCATAACGAAGAATGGGGAGTTCCCGTACACGAAGATAGGATACATTTTGAATTTTTAACTTTAGAAGGAGCGCAAGCAGGTCTTAGTTGGCGTACTATATTAAATAAAAGAGGAGGTTATCGCGATGCATTTGCTGATTTTGATGTCCGCCTTATCTCAAATTTTACTTCTTCCTATTTGGAGTCTCTGATAAAGAATCCTAATATCGTTAGAAACCGCCTTAAAATAATTTCTGTTTATGAAAATGCTAAAGCGTTTATACAGATACAACAAGAATTTGGTTCTTTTGATACTTATGTTTGGAGCTTTGTCAATAACCAACCCATTCAAGGTGCATGGCATGCAAAAAAAGAAACCCCACCCAGCCAGACTAACATTTCACTCCAGTTATCCAATGACCTTAAAAAACGGGGATTCAAATTTGTGGGGAGTACCATTATGTATTCCTACATGCAAGCTATCGGTATGGTCAATGATCACAGTCCTGAATGTTATCGCTACCTACAAATTAAATCTCTCAAAGCTTCTTGATAATTTCTTTTTTGGGAATTCTGATTTGCCAAAGGCCCATTAGTGCTCCGACTTCAAAATTAAATGCTTGGTCCTCTGGAAATTCCTCTTGGAGTAATTTTTCAGTTTTAGCGTTTATATGTACACCTTTTTTTCCATGGCAGCTCTGGCACGCTTTTTTCATTATTATGGGTGCCCAATATCGTAATGTTGTTTCATTTACCTCTTC